>DNTA01000330.1 GCA_003500135.1 Cytophagales bacterium
AATGGACAGCTATCGGCAACTGTGGAAAATTGAAAAAGCCTTCAGGATTTCAAAGCATGACTTAAAGATCAGGCCAATATACCATCGTGTACAAAGAAGAATTGAAGCGCATATATGCCTTTCGTTTGCCG
This sequence comes from Cytophagales bacterium, assembly GCA_003500135.1. Taxonomy (GTDB): domain Bacteria; phylum Bacteroidota; class Bacteroidia; order Cytophagales; family Cyclobacteriaceae; genus UBA10427. The sequence continues at coordinate 132 of DNTA01000330.1, forward strand.
CATACAAGGTTTATAAAGAACTTGAACGACAACTTTATAGTAAGAATGCAAGCATTAGTGCTGAAAAGGCCATAGACATTGCCAAAACCATTTTTAACATCAAGGTCAGCCTGAAGGAATCGAATCAAACTATAGAAAAGACCATCATTAATAGTGATGAACAGAAATACCTGGTCCGACTTTTTGACTTGATCTGACTTGGGTGTCCCAGCGAGGAAAACAGGTGTCTTTTTCATCTGTTCCGCCTCGTTGAAAAGAAGTGATGTCCGCCCTCCAGTTCTTTAGCGAAATCTCCCGTATGTCGGCAGGTTGACGGTTTATTTTTTTCAGTAAGTTGAAACCGCTAATTTTAATTGTGTCGCCGGTTACCTCAGTATTATGGATCGTTTTTTGATCTTCAGGGCGGGGAAGTTAAGCTAACCCGGCTACATTTAACAGCTGACTGGCAAAGCTGTAGTCTATATCGTTGATTCGAAAATCATGACGTTGGCTTTCAGATGCATATTGGAAATTACGGACCTGAAAATCAATGTCCTGAAAATTCCATTTATCATTTAATTCTGTTGCGGTTGTTGGACTGTATTTCAATTTCTTTAACCGGATGCTGCTCTTTTCAAAGCCCAATCCGGTTAAATTATCCAACTCCACTTCCAGATAAATATCAGATAGTTCGATAAAGTTACAGGACAGTTCTTTCAATTCCCATTTGTCTTTTTTGCTTTTAAATTCACTTTTACTATTTACCGGCACAACCCGGCCCTGGCCTTTAACCTGAATGGCGTCAATCATAAGTGTATCTAAAAATATATTTCCTGTGGAGAGTTTATTATGGTCGATACCACTCAAATACAGGCTTTCGAATTCAGAAGCAATTTTAAAAGCCATACTAGAATCGAGTTTTACTTTTTCACTTATACGTCCATTTTTACAAACTATATCTGTATTAATCCCCAACTTTGATGTGAGGTCAAAAAATTGCCATTGGTTATTTCCTTTTTCCAGGCCTATATATTTGGTAGAGAAATCAACCCCATTTAACCCATATGGTGCGTAGTAAAAAATGGTGGACGAATCGTCTTTAATCAGGTCATTAATGGTCAGTTGAAAATTATTGATCGATAATATGCTGCCCCCTACTGGCGCTTTGATGGCCAGATTTCCATTATCCACTTCTATTTGTTCAATCCTGCCGAAAGGGATATTCTCCAAAACATCACGTAACCCTGTTGCTTGTTGATTTTGGTCAGTTGCGCTCGCCCTTTTAATCGTAAGTCGGGGACTTTTTATTTTCATTGCCTCCACTTCCAGTAAATCACCGTTTAAAAATTCAACCGTGTTGGCATTATCCAATATGATTTCCGGTATCTGAAGGTCAATCAGGGCTTGATGCTTATTTTTTAGTTGAATAGGCTGTACCTTCAGGCTGTCAACCACAAGCTTTTTTTGAGTAGCTGATACCTGAATGTTCTTTATGGTCAACTGATGAGTGCTGTCAGGTAAGTTTCTGGCATAGCGACTGGCCTTTAGTACTATATCATCATAATCTATATCGAACCGTTTGCCCGCACTTGTACTGTCTAATCGAAACCCCTGAATAGTCAGGCCCAGGCTATCCAGCACAAAATCGATCATCTTGCCTCTGTTTTCGGCCGAAATCCGCAACCCCTGCTGCTGCAGTAAAAGGGTATTGATCACAAGGCCGGCGAAGGACTGGTTGAGGTACTTGGTAAATTTTTTAGGTTTTTCGTCCTGTTCATCGTTTTGTCCGGCAATAAGTATATCGCTTAAATTGATGTTGTTGGCATCGATCAATAAACTGTCAACCTGAAGAAAATTCTCCCTGTACAATTTATCCAGGTCTACCCCTTCCAAAATCATATGTGAAACAGAGAATTCAGCCTCGGCATTGCCCAAATATTGAGCGGTGGAATCGACAAAATCAAGACCAACCACCTCTATCCTGGGTTTTTCTGTTGTAAGGGTAAAAGTGTCTACCTGCACCTGAAAGGCACTGTCGAAAGTATAAAACCTTTGGTTATAAAATGAAACCTCAATCTCTTCCGCCAGATTGATTAAATCGTCGGTCAATGTGGAAGCATCAATCTTCAGGTCGGCAATGCGAAATGAAATGTCGCCGAAGCTAATGTTACTTTCCGAATCCGCAGAAGTAAAGGTTATGGACAAGCGGGCATGTTCGACGTCGAGATTTTCTATTTCGAGGGCGAAGACCGTCTCCATTACGAGATTATAAAAATTATTAAATACTTCCCGGCCTTCAACAGATGTTTCACCTTCATCATCCTGAGTTATTCGTATTATAGGGTTCTGGATCAAAATACCATCGACCGAAAACTCCCTTTTTAAAAGTATATTTACAATGTTGTCTACATCGAATATTACCTCGTCCATGTGCACATAAACAGGGTTGGTTTTCAGGGGATCTTCAGGGGAAAATTCGCGGAATGTGAAATTATGTGCCACAAAAACGTTTTTCCAGACTTTATAATTGATCTGGTCGAATTCCAAGGCGTATTTACCGCTATATGACTTTTTAATGGTTTCATTGAGCACATCGCCGAAATACCTTCCGAAATTAATGCCTTCCAGGGTAAGCAATATCACAGCGACCACCAGCGAAAGGTATAGCGTCCATCGCATTAATCTTCTACGACGCTTCCTGCGCACTTTCATTATGATATTTTCCTGGTTTTCAGCCACTTTCCGTTATCGCCTCTTCTTAAAAAATCTGTTTAACCGCCGTCTTACCGGGTTTTCTTCCATGAGCTGTATGATCCGCGGCACTGCTTCGCATCCTGCATCGTAACCTAACTCATAAATCTCCCTGGTTTTACTAAATGCAAAAATCGGATACCTGCGTGCATTCTTCGGCTCTATAAACACATCGCAAAGCTGGCGGCTCTGTAGTACATTTTGATATACCGAAAGGCTAACAATACGGTCGATGGTGTATCCGATACTTTTCAAATTATGTATGCTTTGGATCTCATTGACGTGCACACCTATGACCATGTCACATTCATCCCTGATCACGTTGACAGGTAAATTGTTAAAAAGCCCGCCATCGACGTAGTGCTGGTCATTTATTTTGACCGTTTCAAAAAGTATGGGAATGGAGGCGGAAGCAAGCAGTAGATCGATGAGCGGCCCACTGTTGAATATTTCGTTTTTACCGGTATTTAGATTGGCCACAGAAATATAAAAAGGGATGCCAAGAGCCTTGAAATCACTATTGCTCAGATATTTCCCCAATAAATTACGAAAATGATCCAGCGACATTAACCCCGTCTTACTGCGAAGCCTTAATCGACGCAACATGCCTACGAAATTGATCTTTTCGATTTCATTCAGCATTGTTTCGATAGACACACCTTTGGCATACAGCGCTCCGATGATGGCCCCCATGCTGGTACCCGCCATTACCTGTGGTCGAATATCCGCGTCTTCGAGGGCTTTTAAAACACCTAAATGTGCCATGCAGCGTGCGCCACCGCCGCTAAACGCAATTCCTATTCTCCAATCTGAGTTATCGCCCGAAAAAAGTCCCATATCAAGGTGCTAATTTTTGAAAAATTACTTTATTTCTCTCAAATGCTCCGTATTTTTGCCCAATAATTTATGCAATATCTTTCGTTAACCCTATATCACAGGAATTTATGAAGCAGTATCACGATTTGATGCAACACGTATTGGACAATGGCGTGAAAAAAGAAGACCGGACCGGAACGGGGACCTTCAGTGTGTTTGGCTATCAAATGCGATTTGATCTGCAGCAAGGCTTTCCCCTGGTCACAACCAAAAAATTGCACCTCCGGTCAATTATCCATGAGCTGCTGTGGTTTCTGCAAGGCGACACCAACATTCAGTACCTAAAGGAAAATAAAGTGTCGATCTGGGATGAATGGGCCGATGAAGACGGAAATCTGGGCCCGGTATATGGGTATCAATGGCGAAACTGGCCTGCTCCCAATGACAAGCACATCGATCAGATAAGCAATGTTGTGGACCAGATCAAAAACAATCCCGATTCAAGGCGCATCATCGTGAGTGCATGGAATGTGGCCGACATTCCCAATATGGCGCTCCCTCCATGCCATGCCTTTTTTCAGTTTTATGTGGCCGAAGGAAAGCTTTCGTGTCAACTTTACCAGCGAAGCGCCGATATCTTCCTCGGTGTTCCATTTAATATTGCCTCATACGCGCTACTAACCATGATGATGGCGCAGGTTACCGGCCTCGAACCGGGCGACTTTGTACATACTTTTGGGGATGCCCACCTGTACTCCAATCATTTGGATCAGGCCCAGCTCCAACTAAGCCGTGAGTTAAGGCCGCTGCCACAAATGAAGATCAACCCGGAAGTGAAAAGCATATTCGACTTTAAGTTTGAGGATTTTGAATTGATCAACTACGATCCACATCCGCATATTAAAGCGGCAGTAGCTGTTTAAAGGCTAATTAACCAATTCATTCAGGTAATCATCAACTACCGGGGGCATATCAAAGGTATGTTCACCAATTTGTTTAATGATCTGAACACCCCCTGCGTTGGTGGTGAATACGGAATCGGCGCTTAACATATGCCCCGGTTTCGATTTTACCTCATCAACAGGGCTGCCGGACTTTTTTAAATATTGAATAAAGGCCGATCTGAATGTCCCCTCAATACATCCTGTACCCAATGAAGGGGTATAAAACCGCCCCTTCGTGTACCAAAATATATTGGAATAAAGCGCCTCTGAAACATTGTCATCGTAGTCGCATAAAATGATTTCGCCCCAACCATGTGCTTTCATTTCTCGCGCGGCGAGGACATAGTGCAAAGAATTTAACCTTTTGAAATGGCTGTAAGGTGAAGGCATATTTTGCACCTGGGTACAAAAGCCAGCCAGTGGCACCGTCTTTTTGTGATCCATATGGTTGATAGATTCAGCAGCGATACAGTATTCGGCTAAATCGGAATCAGGTATATATTTACCACCCCCGGAACGCCATACATAGATTTTAACGACCCCGTCAACTATTTTCTCCTGTTCAAGCAGATATTCTATCTCTTTAGTGAAGTTTTGCCAGGTCATTTCTTTGTTCCAAATCAGCCCCAGAACAGACATGGCATTTGAAAGCCGCTGCCAGTGCAGGGGCCAATGCCAGATTTCTCCATTTCGCAGTGTCATGGTTTCAAAAATACCATCGCCATATCGCCATGCACGACTGGAAAAAGGTAGTGAAAATTCCGCCTCATCGATTATTCGTTCATCATATAATGCCTTCATGTAAGCAATTTACCATTTATACAGAATATGTTCTCTACCTTAAAAATATTAATAAGCTTTGTAGCATGAATAATTCCTCCGATTAATCCGCCGACATGTAGTAAACTAAACCATGAATTTTGTATGAAAATCAAAAAAATTCTCTTAGCCTTTGTTTTTATCTTGACAGCGAATGTCGGTTTCACACAAGACAGCGTAGACAAGTGGTCGCTGGAAGAGTGTGTCAACTATGCCCTGGAAAACAACCTGACGATTAAAAATGCCAGTTTGGAGCAGCAGATCAATGAGGCCAACCTTAAGCAGTCGCGTCTCAGCAGGATCCCTTCATTAAACTTTGATTTATTTAACAGCTGGCGTTGGGGTAGATCTATTGACCCTACTTCTAACTTATTTACCACTGACCGTATCAATACCAACGGTCTGAGCGGTTCTTCTAATGTGGTTATTTACAATGGAAACCGTCAGGTCAACAGTATCAGGCGAGATGAGTTGCTTGCACAGGCGGGTGTATACGATACCCAAAAAGCAAAAAATGACGTGCGCCTGGATGTGGTGGCTGCATATGTACAGATCATCTTCAATAAAGAACTCCTATCCATTGCTGAACAGCAACTCGCAACCACACGGGAGCAGATAAAGCGTACGGCCAAAATGGTGGAAGTGGGATCATTGCCACGAGTAAACCTTCTGGATCTGCAGTCGCAGGAAGCTACCAACGAAGTAGATGTGGTCAATGCGGAAAACAACGTAAACCTCTCCATTTTGCAACTAAAGCAGATGTTGCTTATACCGGCTTCGGAGTCTTTTGACATCATAACCCCTGAATTTGATGAGGCCAACTATGCATTTGTTGAAGAATCATCCGAAGAGGTTTTTTCAACAGCCCTGACTACTATGCCTGAAGTAAAAAGTGCAGAACTACAGGTAGAGTCGGCAGAGATCAATGAAAAAATTGCCAAGGGGGCCAATATTCCGGTATTAACACTCGGCGCTCAGATTGCCACTAACTTTTCCAGCGCCAATGAATTCAGGCCTACCGGAGGAGATGGTATTATATTTCCTGACACAATTGGTTTTGTCAACAATAATCCTGGGCAACCTGTAATTACAGAACGTGAAATTCCATCTTTTGAAGAAGGTTATTCAATTTTGGAACAATGGGAAGACAATTTCTGGCAATCGGCAGGCTTTAACCTTAGAATACCGATTTTTAATGGTTATCAAACGCGAACCGAGCAACAACGATCGAAAATCAGAAAAATGCAGGCCGAGGTTCAGGAGCAGCAGGTGCGTCAGCAGTTGCGACAAACCATCGAAACGGCATATAATGACGCCGAAGCGGCGCTAAAAGTATATGAGTCTGCCCAAAAGCAGGTGCAGGCGTTGGAAGAACAATTCAGAACAACCGAAAGAAGTTATAATCTAGGTGCGGTAAATTATGTGGATTACCAGGTGGCTTCTTATAACCTGTTTTCTGCCATATCGGACCTGTTGCGTGGAAAGTATGATTACATATTTAAAATGAAAGTACTTGACTTTTATCTGGGCAACGAACTTAAACTTTAAATCGAAACATAACCCGTTAAACCCACAATTAGAAATGGCGAAGAAACGCAGTTCTAACCGTACTATCTACACCTTATTTGGCGTTGTAGTAGCGCTCATCATATTTTTGGTAATAGGTAAAAAAGCCGGCTGGTTTGGAGGCCCCGACACTACCAAGGTCGATATAGCGGAAGCTAAAAAAACTGATATCACAGAAATAGTTAGCGCCTCTGGTATGATCCATCCTGTAACGGAGGTTAAAATCAGCCCGGATGTGGCAGGGGAGATCATCGAACTCAATGTGGAGGAAGGCGATTCAGTAGCCAAAGGTGAATTACTTATTAAAATCCGGCCCGATATTTACGAATCCAGCCTGCGGCGTGCCGAGGCCAACCTGTCGCAACAACTGGCCAACCTGGAGGATGCCAAAGCTAGGGAAAACCGTGCTGAAGCCACCTACTATCAGGCGCAGCAGGATTTTATACGGAATAAAGACCTTCGCGAGGAAAAAGTGATCTCGCAGGCAGATTACGAAACTTCCGAAGCCAACTTTAAAGTGGCCAAAAGTGACTGGGAATCTGCCAAGCAGAGTGTAGAAGCCGCCAAATACATTGTTAAAAGTGCCCGTGCGGCAGTGGAGGAGGCGCAGGAAAACCTCAGGTTTACCATCATAGAAGCGCCCATGTCCGGCACCGTTTCCAAGCTCAATGTGGAATTGGGAGAACGCGTAGTAGGCACGGCGCAAATGGCGGGAACGGAAATGTTGCGCATTGCCGACCTGACGAAAATGGAAGCAAGGGTTGATGTAAATGAGAATGACATCATCCGCGTTTCTATCGGCGATAGCGCCATAATTGATGTGGACTCCTACACCTACACCGGTAAAAAATTCAAGGGTATCGTTACTCATATCGCCAATTCTGCTAATGAAAAAGTATCCGCCGATGCCGTAACCGAATTCGAAGTACGTGTGCTGATATTGAGTGAGTCTTATCAGGAACTGTTGGAAAAAGATGGGGCGAACTCACCATTCAGGCCCGGTATGACGGCAAGCGTAGATATCATTACCGAAATAAAACGCGACGTATTATCGGTTCCACTCGCTGCCGTGACCACACGATCTGCCAAAGATGTTAGGAAAGCCCTGAAAGGTGAAGAAAAACAAAGTGATGATGAAGAAAACAACGAGGAGGAAGAGGGCAAAGAAAATAATTCATCGGACTCTAATGATACTCCTGAAGAGGAAGATATAGAGGTTGTATTTCTGGTAAAAGAAGGTAAAGCCATATTAACCCCGGTTAAAACAAGTATAAGCGATTTCGACAATATCCAGGTTACAGAAGGTGTAGCATTAGGTGATAAAATAATCACCGGGCCTTTCAATGTACTATCGAAAAGGCTTGAACACAACGATTTGGTGGAAGAACAAAAGGAAGAAGAGAAATAGAGTGAAGCGCCTTGGTGCGCTTTCAACATAATTGCATAATTTAGGCCCTTATTGTAATCCAATCATCATGAGAATTGGTTTCGACGCAAAAAGGGCCTTTTTTAATTTTACCGGCCTCGGCAATTACAGCCGCTTTATCATTCGGATACTATGCCAGTATTTCCCACAGAATCAATACATATTTTACACCCCAAAACCAACTGGCGATAAAGACATTTTGCCGGAAGTGGCGCTTAGAAATGCCACCACACGCCTTCCCTATTCTATCATTAGTTATTTGCAACTCCACAGCCTATGGAGAAGCTGGTGGATGGGCAATACTTTTGAAAAAGACCGCCTGGATATTTACCATGGTTTAAGCAATGAAATACCGCAGCGCACGACCAACAAGGTGCCTTCCGTAATTACTATGCACGACCTGATATTTTTGCGCCACCCTGAACTCTATAAAGGTATCGATAGGCGATTGTACACTTATAAATATCAGAAATCATGTGAGCGCGCCACAGGCATCATTGCCATTAGTGAGCAAACCAAATGGGATCTGATGGAGTATTTTAAAGTGCCCGATGAAAAAATAAGGGTCATTTATCAGGGATGTAACCCGATATTTCGAAAAAACTACCTGGAAGACCAGATACACCTGATAAAAGAGAAATACCACCTGCCCGATACTTTTATGCTTAATGTAGGCACGATTGAACCCCGGAAAAATGCTCTGTCGATATTGAAGGGAATGCATATTGCCAGCATTGATGTACCCCTGGTGGTAGTAGGTCGGGCAACAGCATATAAGCAAAAGCTGGAACAATATATTCGACAGCATGACTTGCAAAAGAAAGTGATATTTCTACACGATGTCACTTTTGAGGATCTGCCATTGATCTATCGTCTGGCCAGTCTTTTTATTTACCCTTCCATCTTTGAAGGCTTTGGCATTCCCATACTAGAAGCCCTGGTGAGTGGCGTGCCGGTGATTACCAGTACGGGATCCTGTTTTGCCGAAGCCGGTGGCATGAACAGCGCCTATGTCACACCGGGCGACGATGAAGCGTTGGGACACAAGATGGAAGAAATCCTTACGAATGAAAAACTCCGCAAAGAGATGATCACCAAAGGCCTGAAACACGCCGAGCAGTTTGAAGACAGCAAACTGGCCCACAACTTGATATCGTATTATGAAGAAATAAGTGGCGTAAAGGTATGATGCGATCCATTTAGGTAATGATCATAATATAAGGTTTATTAATTGAAAAAGCTCCCGCCCAAATTACATAATCAAGGGCATGCCTATTACTATGCCCAACATTTTGAGGGAAAGACAACGGCAAGTGGGGTACACTATACCGACAAAAAGCTAACCGCAGCCCACCGAAAGTTGCCATTTGGTACTTTGGTTGAAATCATCAATGCGAAAAACGATATAGAAATAGTCGTGCGGATCAATGACCGGGGGCCATTTGTCGAAGGAAGAGTACTGGATATATCGGAGTGTGCGGCTGAAAAACTGAATATGCTGGCGGAAGGTGTGGTGGTGACATAGGAAAAATATATCAGATAGCATTTATATCAAAATAAATAATAGCATTGAAAAGTCTACTATACAGAATGCGTTTTGCTGAAAAACAACGCGCGCCAATGGGGATTTTTCGCTTCTAACGATTAAACTCAGACTTAAATGATTAGAGTATGGGTCGGAGATGCTGATTTTCATGAATATACAACAGTTATATCAATTAGAACACGATTCACCATCAATAGGCAATAAATCTTCGTAAAACTGAAGGTGTAAAAATACACTGTTATAGGTTATTGTATCTATTGCTCGAATATTTTTCAGTATGATTTGCCGAAGTTGGTTTTCACAAAAATTCTTTTTCACATCATTACACAAAGTAATCAGTGTATCATTGACCTTATCATATTTTATGTAATAACTATCCTTTCCTGTTTTTTCATGTATTTTATTTTCTAAGAACCATTCTTTGTTTATATAAAAATTTTCAGATAAATCAAAATTTAATGAATCATAAAGCTGCTTTTGAAAACTATAGAATGTTTCAAATCCTGACCCATAACAATCATAATCAATCAAAATACATTGTGATTTAAAATCACAAGGATTCAACTTTCTTCTGCTTAAAATTAAAAAATCTCCTTTACCTCTTTGCTCAATATCATCTTTGTGAATAATTGTTCTCAAACTATCATCTATTCCGTCGAATCCAATATGATATAGTGCAAATATGGAATCAGATGCATTATTATAAATTCTTAGCTTAGATGTATCCATGTATAACAATAAAGTATCTACCCCAAATTCTTTGTGGTGATTATAATAGTTATACAGTTCTCTTACACTCTTTGGGTATTCCAACATACTAGAGAAATAGAATAATCCGAAATCTTCTAAATATGGATAGTCATGATCACGGATATGAATTAACTTTTCCTCAATTACTTCAATTTCATCAGACATAGTGGTACATGAAATTGAAAGTATTATGACAAACAGATGAATAAATATCGTTTTCATTGCAAATCAATTTTATGATAAAGAATATTCCCCCTGTCGCATGTAGCGAAGCAATGCGCTTTCCTCTAATCGATAATTAAATTTATACTTTTCAGACATTAGTTACGGTTTTTCAATAGTTGATATTGGAAAAATATATCAGATAGCATTTATATCAAAATAAATAATAGTATTGAAAAGTCTGCTATACGGAATGCGTTTTGCTGAGAAAGCAATGTGTGCATGTGGGGGATATTCACGTCTAACGATCGGACTCAAATGATAAGAGTATGGGTCGGAGACGCTGATTTTCATGAATATGTTAAAAGTGCTATTGCAGAACACTTAAACCAACAGGGAATTGACTAGTGTAATGTATTGGGATTATACCATTTTAACAGCCATAAGGTCAAGAAATAGCTGATAATCAACCCTATAAAATCTTTGAAATCAAATGTGCCAATAAAGGAAATGAAGTAACTAATGAATTCAAGAATAATGTAACCCAGAGTTATTAACAGAATATCCCATTCCTTGATTAAGGTTAGTCGAATTTTGAATAACCATATTGTAAAGCTTACAACAACAACGAAAAAAAAGCTAGGGCCAATATCGGCAATGCCTAAATCATTAATATTGTTTTCATAAACCCAAGGCCTATATATCTGATTTATGATGAGACCAAAAATATAAGACACAAAAATTACGCCTACAGAATATTGATTAAAAGACAGGTATTTATGCATTTCTAAAACATTAATAAACAATTTGTATTATAAGGGCACTTCTAAAAAC
>DNTA01000311.1 GCA_003500135.1 Cytophagales bacterium
TTTTAAATCGGCCCGAATAATCTTTATGAACAATTGCCTCAATTCCTCATCCTCAATATTTTCCGACGAGAGATGAGGAAAGCGGCTGATCAGCTCTTCCTCACTTATCTCATATGCTACATCCTGGTGGTTGTACGCATCCAGGGCCGGTGTGGAAGAGGTAAAGAGCTGCAGTGGAAATGGTAACCCATAATCTCGTAGTTTTCGCGTTACTTCCAGAAGCACAGCGCCACCCATTGAGTGACCGAAGAACACGAAAGGCTTCTGCCCGGCTTCAGCTTCAATTAAACCGCTCAACTTATCTGCCAAATCACTCATATTTTCCAATGTCTGTTCTGCCATTCTTGAACCTCGTCCGGGCAGTTCTACTGCTATCAATTCAATATTGTCATCCAACAATTCTGCCCAACCCTGATACAATGAAGAGCTACCACCGGCATCGTGAAAACAAAAAAGTTTAATATTGGCATTTGGATTGGGGCTTGGCTTTACAAACCAGTTACCCTCTTTTACTTCCGAAACATTATCATGCTCAGCTTCGATTGAAACGGTTTCTTCCAGCTTTTTATATAAAAAGTTAGCAAAATCAGTGATTGAAGGGTGCTTCCAGAAATTTGTCACCGCCAACTTGGTATTGAATACTGCCTCCAGTTGATTTCGTAATTGTATGGCCATAAGTGAGTCAACACCAAGGTTTTTGAAGGTCATCGAACCAGTGATCATGGAAGAGGAAGCTTTGGTTATCGATGCTACTTTTGCCGTCACCAGGGATCTTATAGCATCCAGCGCTTCATCTTTTCCCACATAACTTCCCATATCAAATTGTTCACCATTCGCCTCATCAGCCTCTCTGGTTTGCAAAAGATTTTCAAAAAATCCGGTATCAGCCAATTGATCATAATAGGCAGCTGCTGTTTCGATATCCATTTGCATGATACCCTTCTGAATTGGCTGCATGTCAAATATCTTATCAAGCACCTCCACGGCCTCCTGCATTTTAAAAGGAATAAAGCCCTGTGCCCTTGCGTAGCGCTCCAGCTCCACTTCATCGGCAACCATACCCACATCGGAGATCACCCCCCAATTGATAGCGGTAGCCGATAGGTTCAATTTGTTGCGAAAATGCGCCATCTGATCAATGAAGGTGTTGGCAGCTACATAGCTGCCCTGACCGCTAAGTCCAATCAACGAGGAAGCAGATGAGAACATAAGGAAGGTTTCCAATTGATCTTGCAGCGTGAGCGAATGTAGGTTCCAGGCACCACGCATTTTCGGCGCCAGCACTTTTGCCAATCCTCGTTCATCCAATTCGTTGATCCTGCATGCTTCGATAACCCCCGCAGCATGAACGACACCTTTTATTTTCGGCATATTGGTGCGAATAATACCAAGGGCGCTGGATAACGAATCGAAATCCGACACATCGGCTTTAACTATTACTACTTTAAGACCCGTCTCGCGCATTTCGCTGATCCGTTTCATCACTTCTTCGATGGCAGAACCGCTTCGGCTGATCAATGCAAAGTTCCGTACACCACGTTTTTGCAACCATTGGACCACAGGGAAAGCAGCTCCACGAAACCCTGTCACCACATAGGCGCCTTCGGCCGATAAAGTTTTTTGCTCCAATTGGAACGTCGGTATAGGCTCACTTTTCAGGAAACTTTTGTAAAAGTCATTTTCACGAAGTAAGTATTCTCCTCCACCCAATTCAGTAGATGCTATCATATTTCCTAAAGCTGTGACTTCTTCTCTTTCAGGAAAGTAGCTCATATCAATTCGTTGAACCTGAAATGTGGGCGCCTCGTTGAATAAAACTTTAGACAATCCCCAAAGTGGCGACTGGAAGATGTTGAGGTAGGGTTTTTTATTGCCTTTTTGCATCAGCCCTTTGGTAAGCGCCATTAGGCGGATACCTCCATCCGGATAAACTTCTGTAAGTGCACTGTACAGATGCTTGAGTAGGTAGCTTGCATCCTTTTGCAACCGCTCCATATCACTATCTTTTAGTTGCTGGTAGTCAATATGATCATTTAGTGCACCAGCATGTACAATCCCTTTAAGATCGCCATGATGTAGGGCTACATGTTGCAGCATTTTATTTATGCTGCCTGCGTTGTGGTAATCAACCAGGTATTCATTATCGTCGAGCTGCATGAATTCCTCGCCATAGGAAACCTGCAGCAGTTAATGTCCGGATTGTTCAAATTGCCTGGTAAGAGATTTACTCACACCTAAATGATCCCTGAAGATAAGCCAAGTGCCCACAGTATCATCCTCTTTTGGTAATTCGTATTTTTGCCACTCTAAATCAAATAGCCAATCCGGTGTATCTTCGGAGCCCAAAGCCTCATTATCAATGATCACTGCTTCCAACTCCTGCAATTCAGCAACAATATTTCCGTTTTCATCGTACATCGAAAGTTCTATCTTTTTGCGCGTCACTCCGGCAGTTTGTTCATCATCTGTTTTAAACACAGCTTTTACGATCAGGTCGTCAGCGGGATCAGGGCGGTAGTACCATTTGAAGTCTTTGGTATGTGTCAGAAAAGTGGTGATTGCCCCTTGGCTTGCCTGTTCTTTATGAAAAGTGGCAAAAATCGCCTGGAAACAAGTGTCGAGGACTGCGGGATGAATGAAATACGGATGTTCATTTTCTGCTACAATCGAGTTAGGCACCACATGGGCAATAGCCTGGCTTTCATTGAGCTTTACCCAATCGATTCCCTGGAACATAGGCCCGTAACTCAGCCCTATCGCTTCAGTGATCTTATAAAATTCCTTTTTGGTGATAAGGTGGTCATTGCGCCCGCTACGGAGATTGTACAAATGGTCCGTTGGTGTAGTACCCCGACTTCCACATATCTCCAAGTCACCTTCCGAACATATTTGCCATGTGATTTCCCCTGCCGACTTAGTGAAATATTTAAATGAAGCTTCATGCGTACTCTTTCGTGTGATCTTCAACTGGCTGTCGATTGTTGACTGGTCATCAAGGTAAACAGGTTGCTTGAATTGAAGGGCCTTCAGTTCATGATAGCCTTTGCCAAAAGCCTCATTAAGGGCGGCATGGATCATTTCCAGGTAGTTCACACCCGGAATAACCGCCGTCTGATTGACCCGGTGATCTTTCATATAGGATAAATTTTCCAGAGACAGCTTGTTTTCCCAAAGAAAGGTATCGTCAATCCCCGCCAGTTCAATTCGCCAGCCCAAAACCGGATTTTTAACCTTTCCGAAAGATTGATCCTTTGCAGCCGAATGGTCCCATAATTCGTAAGTATCGTGCTGCATTGGGTAGCCCGGAATATGACACATCGGAATTTGATCGGCTCTATAGAAATATCGCCAATTGATGGAGAAGCCTTGTTCGTACAACATGCCAAGGTTGTTATAAAGTGTTTCCCTCTCCGGTTTATCGCGCAATAAAGAAGCTATCGCCGCTAATTTCGTCTCTTTTGCATCCGCACATTCGTTTATGGCGTTTGACAAAACCGGATGAGGGCTCATTTCGATGAAGGCGGTGAAACCATCATCAATCAATTGACTAATGACATCAGTAAAGCGTACCATTCCGCGAAGATTATTTACCCTGTAGCTGGCATCCAGTGCTTCCCCCTCCATCTTATGATCAAAAACCGAGGAATAAAACGGTATTCGACTTCTTTCAGGGCTTACTAAAGCCACATCTTTGGCAAGAGGTCCCATCAGAGGGTCCATTTGGGGGCTGTGAGAAGCCACATCCACTTTTACCTGTCGGCAAAAGCGTTCCATGCCTTCAATTTCTTCCAATACTTTTATCAAGGCAGTCTCATCACCCGCGATCACCGTCGACTTCGGACTGTTGCTCACCGCTACCGAGAGTTTCCCATCATATTTTTCAATAATTGCCTCTGCTTCAGCTACCTTTAATTCAGTCACAGCCATGGCCCCGCCACTACCGCTAACCGTGTGCATCAATTTCGACCTGCTGCAAATTACATTTGCGGCATCTTCGAGGGAGAGGGCGCCGGATATATAGGCAGAGGCAACTTACCCTTACTATGTCCAACCACTGCATCCGGAACGATCCCCCACGATTGCCAAAGCTTTGCCAGGGCCACTTTAATGGCAAATAAGGCGGGCTGGATCACGTTGATCTCTTTCATCCGGCTTTCGGATTCAGCCGCCTGAAGTTGCTCGAATAACGACCAGTCGATATGGGGTTCAAATGCTCTTTCGCAAGCTTCCAGTTCCTTTTTAAATACCGGCTCCTTTTGCATCAATTCACGACCCATTCCAATCCACTGGCTGCCCGGGCCCGGGAAAATAAAGGCTACTTTGGTGTTGGGATTTATGCGAACGGCTTCCATTGGCGACTGCTCTTCCAGAATGAAATCGATCTTTTCAATAAGCTCTTGCTTGGATGTTGCATTCAGACTGACGCGATAATCCAGCGCCGGCTTTCGAATGGTAGTGGCCATATAGATATTTCTGAAGTGACCCAAATTACCATTTACCTCCTCTTGTAGAAATGTTTTATATTCCTTCAGATAATCCTGCAATGCACGTTCCGTTTTAGCTGATAAATTGAAGATATATTGATCTTTATCATATTCCGGCACGTTATGGTGGACCATATTAGGCTGTCGATACTCCTGTAGCACCGTGTGTGCATTGGTGCCACCCCAGCCGAAAGAGTTTACACCGGCAGTGAGCAATTCATTATCCATCGCCGGCCATGCTTCGACATTTTGCTGTACCTGAACTTTCAGTTCTTCGAATGGGATTTCGGGATTCGGTTGGTTGAAGTTAAGGCTTTTGGGCAATGTTCGATGTTTCATGGCCAGCACTACTTTGATCAATCCGGCTATCCCTGCTGCGCCTTCTAGATGGCCAATATTGGTTTTTACCGAACCCAAGCGCAGTGCCTTATCTGACGACCGCCCCCGGGCAAAGAATGATCCGATCGCTTTGGTTTCGGCTGGATCACCCAATTTCGTTCCGGTACCGTGTGCTTCCACATAATGCAACTGATCCGGCGAAATACCAGAACCTGCATAGGCATCTTCGAGCATTTCGCGCTGCCCATTAATACTTGCGGCTGGCAGATTGACATTATATCCGTTGTTGTTCATCGACGTGCCACGGATAACTGAGAATATGTGATCACCATCTTTTTCTGCCTGATCAAGGGGTTTAAGCAAAACTACTCCGGCCCCTTCACCGCGAACAAATCCATCTGCTTCAGCATCCCAGGCGCTGCACTGTCCTTTTTTTGATAAGCCACCGGATTTAGACAACAAAACATACTGATCGTGATCGAGAATATGGTTGATCCCACCTACAACTCCAATGCTCGACTGACCTTCCCAAATGCTTTGGCAAGACAGGTGCAGCGCCACCAGTGATGAAAAGCACCCTGTATCTACAACCAAGCTTGGTCCCCGGAAACCAAAGGTATAGGACACCCGGTTGGCAATGATATTGGCCGATTGCCCCACCGCACTATGTGAAGTAACGTGTGCATGACGATGCTTTCGCTCGTGTTCGAAATCGCTCCATATGTTTCCGATATATACACCGGCTTTTTCTCCGGCAATACGATCGAATAATAGATTGCTTTCTTCAATTGCTTACCAAACCAATTCGAGCATAAGCTTTTGAGAAGGTGACATTTCTATGGCTTCTGCCGGTGAAATATTAAATAATATGGGATCAAAATCGTGGATATTTTTTAGAAATGAACCGTACTTCTGATAAGCTTTATTGGGTGTTGAAGGATCGGGATCATAAAATTTCTTCAGGTCCCAACGGTCTTCCGGCATTTCAGTTATGGTACTTTCGACATTAATTAATAACTTCCATAATTCTTTTAATTTATTGGCGTCAGGAAAGCGACAAGACATGCCTACAATGGCAATTGGAGTTTTATTAAGCATCATCAATCTACATTAATGTTATATAATAACTTGATATTCTCGAAATCGCTGTTTATCAGAGATTTATAATATAAATGATTATCAAAATGTTAAATTACACCATTATAATGATCCAAATATTTAAGGTAGATTGGTTGTTAATTGCCAAATAGGCTATTTATGGCGTTTTATTGGTTTTGTCAAAGTCGCTGAAGTTATATGTGATTAAAAATGCATTATGTATTAATGATATTATATAATACATTTAATTATTTTTTTGATAAACATAAATAGCCCAACACCAACAATATTACATCCTGGTAAAAGTAAAATATGCCAAAATGGTAATTTACTTCGGTACTAAACTATCTTTTTGAAATCCTTGCAATTATGGAGATATTGGGAAAATTATTTCGGAATAACTCTATAAATAATTATGGAATATAATGTTATACATTACACGCGTGTCATAAGTGATAAGCACAATATTATTGGAATTATCGGAAGTGCAAGTGACCTTCCTATCCAAATCGAATGGAATAAAATATTTCCTGAATATCTGATCCGTGAACCCAGGCAATATTTTCAAAGTTCAGACAGGGAAAGGTTTTTGTTATCCCGTTGGTTATTAGGCAGATTGATAAAACTAATAGAAGGTGTGCCTGTATACTGGCAGGATTTCGCAAAAGACGAAAAAGGGCAGCCTCATCACAAGGGATATAAAGGGTTATCCATCTCACATTCCGGTGATTATGCCTTTATCGTATTGTCTGAAAATTCAAAGGTAGGTTGTGATCTTCAACAGCACACACAGATCAATATCGAAGACTACAGGTCGGTTTTCAGTAGCATTGAATGGAAACTCATAACCACTGACCCCCTAGGCCAACAATTTTTCCGATACTGGACACTCAAAGAAGCCACAGCCAAAATGCTTGGCGAAGGCATGCAGATCGATTTTTCTCACATTCTTCCCAATCCGGATAAAGGAGTAGTAATGTTCGATCAGAAATGTTGTTATATTTCATATATGGAAACTACCGCCAAATACTCCCTATCAGTTGTTTCTTCGTCGCCAAATGAACATTTCCGCCTATTTAGCGGGCAGTAATACCTGGAAATTGATTATAATTAAAACTTTTTTTACAAAAATCGTTTATATCCATACATTGAAAGAATGTGAGATGGAAAAAATTCATGTGATAGATGAGCAGACGCTCGAATCGGCTATGAGTTACGCGCAATACACCAAATTATTGGGCGACTTAGCAAAACAGGGGAAAACAACGGGTACTAACCAATCCAGCAATATGGTTAGTTATGGCAAACTAAATTTTCAACGGTTGAAGCGGGTTTACAAAACAGCGGAATTAACCGATGAACTAAAGGCTACGATAGCCAACATTAAAAATTCCATGGTTTGGATTGCCTTAACTGAAGGATGGTGTGGCGATGCAGCACAAAACCTGCCCCCCATTGCCCTGATGTCTGAACTTACCGACAAAATTGATTTCAAGCTTTTGCTTCGCGATGAACACCCCGAAGTTATGGATGCCTACCTGACTAATGGCGGTCGCTCCATACCGAAGATGATTGTTTTTAGAAAAAGTGACCTGGAAGAGCTGGGCACATGGGGTCCCCGACCAACACCTTTTCAAAAAAGAGTGATGGACTACAAGGAAAACCCAAATATGCCCTACGAGGCTTTCACAGAAGAGCTGCACAAAAAATACAATCAGGACAAGACCCTGACACTACAAAAAGAATTTGTAACACTCATTCAAAAGTGGGACGACCAGGGTAACCAAATATGACACAAAACACCGCACTAATTGCCGGCGCTACCGGATTGGTGGGTAGCGCCCTGCTTGAATTGTTGCTCAATAGTGATGCCTACAGTCAGGTCACCGTGCTCACACGCAGGCCATTGAAACGGTCACATCCTAAGCTCAAAGAGGTGGAGATCAACTTTGATGAGCTGGAGAATTACACTGATCAGCTACGAGCCGATGTGTTTTTTTGCTGCCTGGGTACTACAATGAAAAAGGCCGGTTCCAAAGAGAAATTTTATAAGGTCGACTATGAATATCCGCAGGAGCTAGGTAAAATAGCCAAAACCAACGGCGCCGGGCAGTTCCACCTGATTTCGGCTATGGGCGCCAATGCGAATTCCTCCATCTTTTACAATCGCGTAAAAGGCGAAATAGAGGCTACACTTGCAAATATGCAACTGCCTTCGCTGCAGATATACCGGCCTGCCCTGCTTACCGGCGACCGGAAAGAGCATCGTACAGGTGAAAAAATAAGTATTACCCTGTTCAAAGTGGTCGACCCATTACTGGTTGGCGGATTGAAAAAATACCGGTCGATCCCGGCAGCAACGGTCGCCAAAGCGATGTATAAAACCTCCAGGGGTCCCTTTGGCGGGGTGAAAATCCTTGAATCGGACCAGCTGCACGAGATTGGCGAATAAACCCGTCTCAAAAGTGAAGCGCCATACATTTTGATTAGCTCTCGTCCTATTTGTATTTTGTGCCATACAAAAAACTAAATACAAGAAAAGGTGATAGCAGTAATCCAACGAACGACAGATGCCAGCGTAACCATAGAAAACAAAGTAACAGGCGCCATAAAAAATGGGCTGGTAGTACTTCTGGGCATTGAAGATGCAGACAACGAAGAAGACATTGCCTGGTTGAGCAAGAAGATCGTGAACATGCGGATATTTAATGACGAGGAGGGCAAAATGAACAACGGCCTGCTCGACGTGGACGGCGATATTCTGCTGGTCAGCCAGTTTACCCTTCATGCCAGCACCAAAAAGGGCAACCGACCCTCATATATCAAAGCGGCCAAGCCCGATGTGGCTATACCTCTATACGAGAAATTTATCGAACAGCTGGAATCCGATGCCGGCAGGAAAGTAGAAACCGGCGAATTTGGGGCTATGATGGAGGTGGCGCTGGTCAATGACGGCCCTGTTACGATAATTGTGGACACAAAAGACAGGAAATAATGACGATTAAGGAAGCACAGCAAAAAGTGGATGAGTGGATCAAGACCTATGGCGTGCGCTATTTCAGCGAACTGACCAACATGGCCATATTAACGGAAGAGGTTGGGGAGCTGGCCCGAATTTTGGCACGCACCTACGGCGACCAATCGTTTAAAAAGACCGACCTGGACCGCAACCTGCCCGATGAGATGGCCGATGTGCTATGGGCGCTGATCTGCCTGGCCAACCAGACGGGTGTAGATCTTGAAAAGGCACTTGAAGCCAACCTGAAAAAGAAAACGGAGCGGGACAATGAACGGCATAAGAAAAATAAGAAGTTGCACTAGTTCGTGGTAAATGTTTGCAAAGCAAATTTTGCTCGAAGGTTGTGCATGTTAAACTTACTTGTTAACTGAAAAAAGGCTGAACCTCTCGGCTCATCCTTTTTATGACCATTATAACAAAACTTAGTATGAATGCTTGCCTGCAGGTTTTTTCCAACTTGCAGGACTATTTATTTTCTTAGCTCAAATCCCCACCTCTTCACTCAACCGTATATCTCGGGAAGAAGCGCCAAGCTGAAGGGTATACGTGCCAGGCTCCAGCGCCCATTGATTTAGGCCTTCGTCCCAGTAGCGTATTTCCGTAACCGGGATGTACATCTCCAGGTTTGTGGTATCACCGGGAGCTAAATCCGTGGTTTTGGCAAAAGCCTTCAACTCCTGCACCGGCCGGTCGACCTGTGTGTCGGGTTTGGCCACATAAACCTGTACAACTTCTTTACCCGGCCTGGTTCCGGTATTTTCAACGGTAAGCCGTACATGAATAGTATCGTTTTCTATATTCACCTCCATGTTATTGTAAGCAAAATTGGTGTATGAAAGGCCGTAGCCAAAAGGATAGGACACCTCCAGCTGCGCTTTGTCAAAATGTCGGTA
This sequence comes from Cytophagales bacterium, assembly GCA_003500135.1. Lineage (GTDB taxonomy): Bacteria > Bacteroidota > Bacteroidia > Cytophagales > Cyclobacteriaceae > UBA10427. The sequence continues at coordinate 9,834 of DNTA01000311.1, forward strand.
GCCCACGTAAATCCCTTCTTCGTAATTCGTATAGTCCACATCTTTGATCAGCTCCTCGTCTGGCTTTTCTTCACCTGAGTTGAACATGTCGAACATGCCCATGGCGCCTCCACCTTCGGGGAAATTCTTGTTCGCCCAGTGGTCGTTGAGATGTACTGGGAAGGTCATGGGCAGCTTGCCACTAGGATTTACCTTTCCGCTCAGGATATCCGCCACAGAGTTGCCCCCTTCCTGTCCGCCCTGCCAGGCCAACAGAATCGCATCAGGCTTGTCTTTCCACGATGCCGTTTCAATAACACCACCGATATTCATCACTACAATTACCGGTTTACCTGCCGCATGGAATTTTTGACAGGCGCTTTCAATCATGTCCTGCTCCTTACCAGACAAAAGGAAATCGTCCTTTTCCACCCTGTCGCCACCTTCACCGGAATTCCGTCCGATGGTGATGATGGCAATGTCGGCGCTACCGGCAATCTGATCCAACTGGTCGCCGGTTAAGCTCATTTCAGGAGGATTGTAAGGATTGAACATCGCGTCCATTCCCTCGGGCTTAACGAAAGCCTCATCATTTGCTGAACGATGGGCCTCGAAAGCTTTTTTAGCTATGGGATTGATGTTGAACCCGGCATTGGTCAGACCTTCTTCAAGTGAGATGGTATAGGCTTCGTTTACATCTCCCGAACCAGTACCGCCGGCAATGAAGTCGTATGAGGTTACACCCAGCAAAGCTACATTTGTGCCATTTTGCAAAGGCAATACCTCATCATTTTTAAGCAATACCATCCCTTCAGAAGCCGATTGTCGCGTGATAATAGCATGTGCCTCCAGGTCGGGATTGTTGCTGTATTCGATATTTTTCATGCTCCTCGATTCAAGTACCAGCGCCAGGATTCTTCCTGCTGCAATATCTATGGCCTCCTCAGATAATTCACCATTTTCATACGATTCTACGAGGGCATCCCACTGCTTTTTGGTACCCGGTTCCAACAGGTCATTACCAGCCTTTATCATAGCCGTTGCATCATGACCGCCAAACCAATCGGACATGACCAGGCCTTCAAAACCCCAATCATCCCGGAGAATGTTGGTAAGTATTTCGCGGTTTTCGGCCACATAGGCCCCATTGACCTTATTATAAGAAGACATTAAAGTCCAGGGCTGCGATTTTCTAACGATCAGCTCAAACCCTTTGAGATAAATTTCACGCATTGCGCGGTCAGAAACAATCGCGTTGTTATTAAATCGGTTGGTCTCCTGGTTGTTGGCCACGAAGTGCTTAACCGCCGTACCAACCCCGTTGGATTCAATGCCATTCACCATTGCGGCCCCCAAATATCCGGTGAGCAGCGGATCTTCAGAATAGTATTCGAAGTTACGTCCGCACAAAGGATGCCGGTGGATATTGGCCCCGGGACCCAGAATAACATCAATGCCATACTCCTGCGCTTCCGTTCCCATCGCATGGCCTACCTCCTCGAGCAGGTCTACATTCCAGGTGGAGGCCAGTAAAGTAGCAATTGGAAAAGCCGTACAATAATAGGTACGGTCTTCGCCTTCACGCTTAGGCTCGATCCTCAATCCGGCCGGCCCGTCTGATAGGTAGACCGTAGGAATGCCCAGCCTTGGTGTCGGTACGATGGTGCCCACCGCACCGGGAATGCCCTCACCTGGCTCGACCCTTCCCATGGCCGATGCTATGCCAGAGCCTTTTAGTATATGTATCTTTTCGTCGATGGTCATTTGTGAAAGAAGGTCCGCCACCCTTTCATCAGTTGGCCTGCGGTCGTCTTCGTACACATCCAGCTGTCCGTTGTCATTGCGGTCGAGAAAGGTGTAACCTTCGATCGTCATTTGTTCGATATTGGTTTTCTCTTTGTAATCTCCTTCAAATTCGAGGTAGGTTGTTTTTAACCAGTTCCAGCCGATAAACCCGGCGATCAGTATCAACACGAGCAGTGAGCCCAGCGATATCAATACTATTTTGATCCATTTTTTCATGTGTATAATTTATTTGTGGCATTTTGTCACAAATATAATCATAATTTAATTGTGACAAAATGCCACAAACTATTATTTTTGCACAATGGATATGATCGACTTTTTGGAACGCGGCGATGAGTACTTCATCCCCAACCTGTCAATTGACCTGGTGATCATTGGGTATCGCGACAAAAAGCTCCGGTGTTTGCTGCTCAAACTGGGAGAAAAATGGATGCTTCCCGGTGGATATATCCGGCGCAGTGAATCGGTAGATGAGGCCTCTGCCCGCATTATGAAAGAGCGTACAAGCCTGGAAAACCCCTATCTAAGGTTTTTATCGGTATTTGGTAAACACGACCGGCAATTCAGAGAGGAGTGGAAGGAATTTTTTGAAACGAACGGGCAGCCCTGGAAGCCGGAATACTGGATCAACAATCGTTTCGTAACGCTGGCTTATTATTCGCTGGTCAACATAGCTACCACCCACCCTGCTGTAGGAGAGTTGGATGAAGCTTTTACCTGGGCCGACTTCGATGAGCTTCCCGCCATGTGGATGGACCACGCCACGATAATAGCGAGCGTGCGCGAAAGACTGAAGGAAGATATTAAACACGAACAGGTGACCTATAACCTGCTTCCCGGGCAATTTACCATGCCCGAATTGCACCAGCTACATCAAACCATACTGAAAGAGGACATTGACCGAAGCCGGTTTCAAAAAAAGATGCTGTCGACCGGACTATTTGAGCGCTTGCCCAGACTTCAGAAAGAAGCCCCAGGAAGGAATCCGTATTTATACAGGGTAAAAGGGTAGCGCTGATTCGAAATACTGATAACAATAGCCCAATTATAAGCTTCAATAATGCAACTAAAATAAGCTGTCATTGAAATTCATATTGGATAAAGTTTGAAGGCATTGATATTTTAATACAATTAGCATTTTTGCTTAACACTTTCTTTCAATAGGGATAAATTTCTATTTGGGAATGAATGATTGAGTAATAATGTTAAATTAAAATAAACCTGGTACTCCAATCATGAAATTCAAAAGCCGCAAAGATGCTCTGTTTACAATCATCATTTATGGCACAGTGATGCTTCTTATCTCCTTATCTGTTTTGGAATTGTCAATTAATGGCCCCGTAAGAGAAAATATTTGGATTTTCGGGATAGTTTTGGTTATCAACATTGTACTGTTATGGATTTACCATGGCACTTATTATAAAATTGAAAATGGACAATTGAAGTACCGCAGTGGTCCAATTAGGGGTAAAATAAGGTTGGATCGCATTCGAAAAATAGAGAAAGGCAAAACGATGTGGGCCGGCATTAAGCCCGCCACTGCATTGCACGGCCTGATTGTGCACTACAACAAATATGACGAAATATATATCAGCCCGAAAACCAATGACAAATTCATTGATCAGCTAATGGAGATGAATAGTGATATTGAGGTGGTGGAGTAGTTGCCTTGCCTTAACACAGAAACACATGCTCATTAAATGATAAACCTATCTTTTTCATCCTTCTTTCCAGGGAAATTCAAAATAGTCACTATTTATGGGAAATGGCAATTATATTTTAATAACCTGATCCTGAATAATAGCCCATAAAGTCTTAACTTAGGTAATCCACAACCAGGCATGATACACCATGAGATTACCTGCTATATTTCTTTTGATCCCGATAATTCTGGCAGCATCCACTATCATTTTGCAGGCGCAGGAAAAGAAAGGTGCCTTTAAAAGGAAGCGCAAAAAGGTTGAAGTGAGCAATTATTATGTGGCCATCAATATACACGATGCATTGACCTATTATACCGGCAAATTGGAGTGGACTATTGATAGCCTTCGAAATATTGAGGATGATCCGCAAATCAGAAACAACCTCACTTTTCTGAAATACACCACTACCAATGCAATTTCCAGGGCATCGCTACATAATGACCCGGTGGCGGCGGCGCTGGACACCTGGGCGCTGACCTATCAAATGGAAAATTATTTCAATGACGAAGGTGCGACATCAAAGTATGGGAATTCCACGGATGAGCTGGCCAATATATTTGTGGATTTCAGAAATGATTATGAAGCGGATTATCAGAAATACATTAATGAAAAAGCAATCGGGGAATTAAAGGCATTTGCCGAAAGCAACCCCATTGAAAACGACCTGCTCAACCGTAAATCCGTTTCGCCCAATCTTTCTGAATGGCTGGGTGAAGAATCCCTGGGTCTGAAAGGCGGTCTGCTCACAGTGACCGATTTAGTCCGCGATCTGAATAATCGACTGGAGTACTTTGCGGAAATGCTGCCCAAGCAAACCAAGTGGCAGGTAGAGTATGAGCTGGGTGAGTTTATGACTGAAGACAGTCTGGGTATTTTTCTGGATAATATTTCCAATACCCTTATGGAAACCAGCCAGTTTCTTGGAAATACTGAATCTTTGATCAACTACAATCGCGATACTTTGCTAGCCAATATCGAATACCAACGCCTGGCAACCTTGTATGCTATTCGTCAGGAGCGGATTGAAACAATGGAAACCCTGGCTGAGGAGCGTGAAATCATTATGGAAGCCCTGCAGAACGAACGGCTGGCGGTGCAGGATTTTGCCAGTGGTGAAAGGGCCATATTGATGGCAGATGTGGAAGAGCTAAGCGGCCGGCTGATCGACCAATCGACCACTATAGGCAAGGAATTGATTGACTACATTTTTTTTAAGGTCATCATCCTGCTGGTAATTGTGGGGTTATTCTTTGTAGGCGGAGTTGTGTTGTGGAAGAAGCTTTGAGATTAGAAATGAAACGATCGGTCTTCACATGAAACCGAATTATCTTCATGGAAACGGACGACTTCCCCACATTTGAAGTTTTTATTGAAAAAAGTCCGAAGACCTTATTCTTTTGGCGGAAGTGATACCATGGTCGGATACTTTAGTCCTGGGGGAAAAATCAAAGGCCGCTAAAATCATCTGGAAACAAAAAAACCCGGACAGTTAAACCGGGTTTTTTTAAAAAATAATGTCTTTTTGTTAGTAATTTTCTGCTAACGTTTCTGCGCGATCAAACAATGTCCTGTTTTCCTCGCTGGGACACCCAAGTCAGATCAAGTCAAAAAGTCGGACCAGGTATTTCTGTTCATCACTATTAATGATGGTCTTTTCTATAGTTTGATTCGATTCCTTCAGGCTGACCTTGATGTTAAAAATGGTTTTGGCAATGTCTATGGCCTTTTCAGCACTAATGCTTGCATTCTTACTATAAAGTTGTCGTTCAAGTTCTTTATAAACCTTGTATGCGGCAAACGAAAGGCATATATGCGCTTCAATTCTTCTTTGTACACGATGGTATATTGGCCTGATCTTTAAGTCATGCTTTGAAATCCTGAAGGCTTTTTCAATTTTCCACAGTTGCCGATAGCTGTCCATT
>DNTA01000092.1 GCA_003500135.1 Cytophagales bacterium
AATTGGAACTCGTGTATCTACCTCCATATAGTCCAGAACTTAATCTTATTGAAAGAGCATGGTGGTATATGAGGAAGAAAATCACTCACAACCGCTATGTGAAAACCCCGATAACGGAAACAATCGATGGTGTGGTCATTAACCAGGCCGCATGCCTGCATATGAGCATACATAATTGTTGAACCAACAAATTTAAAGCCACGCTTTTTAAGATCTTTACTCAATGCGTCAGATTCGGCGCTGGTAGCTGGCACCTGGCCCATGGCTTTCCATTGGTTAACAATAGGCTTACCATTTACAAATTGCCAAATGTATTTATCAAAAGAACCAAATTCCTTTTGAACCTCTAAAAAGCGCTGTGCATTGTTTACAGCAGATCTTACCTTAAGCTGGTTTCTTATGATTCCCGTAAACTGTAAAAGCTCCTGAATATCGTTTTCAGTGAAATTTGCTACTTTGCCGGGATCAAAATCAGCAAATGCTTGTCGGTAACCCCCTCTCCTTTTTAGTATTGTCGACCAACTCAAACCGGCCTGAGCACCCTCCAGTATTAGAAATTCAAAATGCCTTTGGTCATCGTGTACCGGCACTCCCCACTCTTCATCGTGATATCTTATATATTCATCAAATGTGTTTTCACACCATTCACATCTTTTAAGGTCAGTCGACATGTGCTCAAGATTTGGAGGTTTAAAACTAGTATATGCATAATTAGTTGTTTAAATTAGTAAAAAGCACGAAATGTCATGGCCAAAGTACTCATCTTAATTTTTGCAGCGATCCTGTTCCTTTTCAATCCCATTTATGCCCAGGACAATTTTATGAAGATGAGTAATTCATATCTGACTTCATCTAATATAGAGCCGGATCTCAAAGTTGATATAGATTTCAGCTTTTTGAAACATGCTGAACTCGTTTATGTTTACAATGCCAATACAATGTTTTCGGCCAATTATCTGATTTCCGAGGAAGGTGATACCTATGACCAGGGCTTTTCGCACCCGTCTAATTTTGTGCCTGACTCACAAAGGATCGTCATTTCGGGTTGCCCGAATATCACTAAAGATTCTTTTAACCCATATGGCGCCCGTGATGGGTTCGAGGCAGTAATAATGGGTTCCATTAATTCATTTTTTCGACTGATCAATAAAAAAGAAAAGTAAGCAAAATTGTAGCGGTTTAAAATGCTTCACGAACAGAAAGGTAAAAAGCGAACTGCTCATTGCTGGCCATACCTACATCCAGCCGGATATTCAACTTTTCATCCCTGATAGCCATAAACCGTCCCCCAACTCCAAGCACGTATTTTAAATCGTTCGCATCAAATTCGCCAAATGAAGGAAAAACATCTCCTGCCCCGGCAAAAACGACACCCCCAAACCTCCAGAATAGGTGTTTTCTAAATTCTGCCTGCACCAACATAGCCTGTCTGTCCAGATATAAGTTTCTGTTTTCAATCCCTCTGAGTCGCTCATCGCCACCGATGTAGGGCAACTTATAAAAAGGTACATCACCACCTGAGCGCAGGTCGGCCATGACCTGGAAAGCAAAAACGTTATTTTCATTTTTGATCTTCATGTATTTTCTAAAATCAATCAGATAGGCGCCGTAGTTATAATCACCTCCCAGGTATCCTCCGAAAAAAGAAGTTTCAAACCGGAAATAAATACCCCTGGTCGGATACAAAATGCTGTTCCTTGAATCATAGCGTAAGGCCGGTCCGAAGCCGGCATTCACCCCACCACGGCTACCGGGGACAGTCAGCTCCTCCAGGTTTCTTCCTTCTTCGAAATCATAAATATCATTTTCCTGGGCATCATAGCGGACACCTACAAATAGCTTTGGATTTACAGGATAATACACCCGGCCTTCAAATCGAAAATAGCGATTGGTGTAGGTTTCAATACTATCCAGCACATTGTCGTTGCCAATACCAAAATAAAAATCCGGATAAATGTAGTATCTCAGCCACATGGGCAGATTGATGCCATTATTCAGATAGGCATCCATGTCTACCGCCAGCTTCATTTGGTTGTTGACGGTATACAAAAAGAAAGGAGAAATGGATGTGGGACGATAAAACCCGCTTCTTTGAGCCGCCTTTTCCGAATTGACCACCAAAAAAGCAATAACGCCGTATTGCAATTTAGTTTCCGGTTCGTAGCCTAATGCAGGATATAGTGCCAGCTTAACTTTTTTCGATTTCTTTTCTACTATTTCGGTTGTATCGGCTATTTGTGCAAATGCCGATAATGAGAATAAAAAAAATGAAAGGATCCCAAACAATCGAATCATGCCGAAAAAAAGTGATTAAGGCTTCAAAGTAAGGGAATTAAAGCGAAATAATGATCATGTATACCCGGAATATCGATGGGGCTTATGTAATTCGTGGTGAAAGCATAACAAATTGCCATTATATGTAGCTCTTCTTTGCTATATTTTTAAACCAAAAATTTTAAACCATTAATAAGATAAGACCTAACTGATGCCGAGATAGAACCGGAATAATCTATTTTATCGGTTGTTCAATTTATTCAAATAGCTTCCAAAAAATATTTATTTTAACTTATAGGGTAGAAAGATGACCATGAATAAAACACTAGAAACCTTGCAGTCCAGGTTTTCAATGCCTGCTCAAAAGGCTATTGAATTATGCAATATTTCAAAATCCCGCAAGTTACTTCGTAACGAAATGTTCATATCTGCCGGGTGCATACCTAAAAAATTCGGTTTCTTGATCAAAGGCTTGTTTCGTTATGTATATACCAATGAAAATGGCGTGGAATTTACTAAGGGACTTATTACGGAATATTGGTTTATAAGTTCTTACTCTGCCATGATCGCGCAAACGCCATCTTATTTTTCAGTGGAAGCCTTAGAAGACGCTACTTTACTCGAAATTAATTATTCAAAATGGCTGGATTTGAGAGAAAGTGACCCGTTTTGGTATAAATTTCTATTACGGTTCGTAGAACAAGGTTTTATTATAAAAGAGAAACGAGAGCGGGAATTGCTATTGTTAGACGCCGAGACGAGATATCGGAATTTCCTGAAAGACTATCCGGGTATGGAAAGAAGAGTAAAACAACACATTATTGCTTCTTTTTTGGGTATTAAACCAGAATCATTAAGTAGAATAAGAAAAAAAGTATTGTCTTAACATAGGTCAATGTTTAGATAGATAATGCCATACATATTGCAGGCAACTAATTATTCGGTTAAGACCATGATACTACATAATAACACCATCTTAATTACGGGCGGAAGCTCAGGAATAGGTCAGGAAATTGCCCGTGTACTATCAGAAAATAATAAGATCATTATTTGTGGCAGAAGCATTGAAAAACTTAATGCAACAGCGTATAAAATCCCAGGTATAATTACCCGACAATGTGATCTTTCTGATGAAAATGATTGTGAACAAATAACAAAATGGTTGCAAAAAGAACATCCGGACCTCAATATCCTTATTAATAATGCTGCCATTGTACACAAGTTCCGGTTTATGGAAGATGATGATGCCATGAAAAAATTGAACCAGGAGCTGAAAACTAATTTAGTTGCCCCTATCAGATTGATTTACAATTTGTTGCCTGTTATAAAATCCAATAAGCATCCTGCAATTATCAATGTAACTACTGGCTTGGTATATGTACCAAGGGCGCTTTATCCTTTTTACAATGCAACAAAAGCTGCCCTGCACTCATTCACCAAAGTACTACGCTTTCAAATAAAAAACGAAGGAATAGCGATCATCGAAGCCATGTTCCCGGCAGTAGACACTCCTTTTCATAATGGCCAGGTCCCGAAAATCGCTATTGGAGTAGAGAAGGCTGTTCAGCAGATGATTCAAGGTCTTGAAAATAATCAAAATGAAATCAGGATCGGTGGAGTAAAAATTCTCTATGCACTTTCCAGAATATTCCCGGGTTTTGCAATGAAAAAGCTTAATGAAATGGAATGACACAAAAGAGCCCGGAATATCCGGGCTCTTTTGCCTGGACTTTGGCTTTTTACCAGATAAATATACGTTTATGGAGATGCATGTGTAAAACGTGCTTGAAAGATTGGTTTTTCGGGCTTTTTTTGTTGATATTTCTATCTAGTTATATTACTAGACGTAAATACAAAATCATGGGTTACAAGACAAAAATTCAACTTATCAACAGGGCTTAAAGTGAGCAGTGGTACATTAA
>DNTA01000058.1 GCA_003500135.1 Cytophagales bacterium
ATCAACCCTTCCAGCTTCCAGCCTCGAGCTTCGAGCAAAAAATACTTTCACCCATCAACCCAACCCCTGAACTTCTGAACCTCTGAACTACTGAACCATTGAACTATTGAACCATTGAACTATTGAACCATTGAACCCATGAACCCATGAACCCATGAACCCCTACCAACTTTCCCCTCAATCGCTGGACATCAATATCATAAAGATGTTATATTGGGCTTTGCCAAACGCTAAAACCAGAAAACATGCACGACCAATTGCTGTGGTACAAAGATGCCATCATTTACGAACTGCACATCAAAGCCTTTATGGACGACAGCGGCGACGGGGTGGGAGACTTCAACGGACTGCTCAAAAAGCTCGACTACCTGGAAGACCTCGGTGTAACCGCCATATGGGTGCTGCCTTTCTACCCGTCACCCCTCCGCGATGATGGCTATGACATTCAGGACTACTATAGCATCAACCCGTCATATGGCACGGTCAAGCATTTTAAAAAATTTGTCAAAGCCGCCCGTGAGCGCAACATCCGCGTTATCACCGAGCTGGTGATCAACCACACCTCCGACCAGCATCCCTGGTTTCAACGGGCCCGCCGTGCACCCAAGGGCTCTGTGGAGCGCGATTATTACGTGTGGTCCGACACACCCGATAAATACAAAGGTGTACGCATCATCTTTCAGGATTATGAAGCCTCCAACTGGACCTATGATCCCGTAGCGGAGCAATACTACTGGCACCGCTTTTTCCACCACCAGCCCGACCTCAACTACGACAACCCACAGGTACAGGAAGAGGTCTTCCGCATCATCGACTACTGGGCCGGTATGGGCGTTGACGGTTTTCGCCTCGATGCAGTGCCCTACCTTTATCAGCGCGAAGGTACCAACTGCGAAAACCTTCCGGAAACACATGTGTTCCTGAAAAAGCTGCGGAAGCACATCGATGAAAAGTTTGAAGGGAAAATGCTATTGGCAGAAGCCAATATGTGGCCCGAAGACTCCGCCTCTTATTTTGGTAAAGGCGATGAGTGCCACATGAACTACCACTTTCCCATCATGCCACGTATGTTTATGGCCATGCGGATGGAAAACCGCTATCCGATCATCGACATCTTTGACCAGACCCCCGAAATTCCCGATAACTGCCAGTGGGCTATCTTCCTTCGCAACCACGACGAGCTGACCCTCGAAATGGTGACCGACGAAGAGCGCGATTACATGTATAAGGTGTATGCCGAAAACCCGAAAGCCAAGATCAACCTGGGCCTGCGCCGGAGGTTGGCGCCGCTTATGGGGAACAACCGCCGCAAAATCGAGCTGATCAACACCCTGCTGTTCTCCCTGCCGGGCACTCCCGTGCTTTACTATGGCGATGAGATCGGCATGGGCGATAACTTTTACCTGGGCGATCGTGATGGAGTGCGAACGCCCATGCAATGGTCACCAGACCGCAACGGAGGCTTTTCTAAGGCCAACCCACAGCAGCTCTACCTGCCTATGATCCTCGATCCGGAATATCATTATGAGGCCGTCAACGTGGAGATGCAGCAATCCAATGGCTCGTCGCTGTTGTGGTGGACCAAGCGGATCATCAATATGCGCAAGCGGTTTAAGGCCTTCAGCCGGGGCGCCATGGAATTTATCCATTCCGAAAACGCCAAGGTGCTGGCTTTTACCCGTGCCTATAAAGATGAAATCATATTGGTGGTCGTCAACCTGTCGCGCTATACCGAAGTAGCCGAGTTGGAGCTCAGTGAGTATGCCGGCTTTGTGCCTATTGAAGTATTTAGTAAGAATAAATTCCCAGCCATACCGGCCCACCAGGATTATACCTTCACACTCAGTCCGCATGCCTATCACTGGCTGCAGCTTACCAACCACCGTGTGGAGCACGAGCAGGATGACCCACAACATACCATTGAGGCAGATCAGTTGCAGCGCGTATTTACAGCCAAAAACAAAGAGAAGCTGGAGGATCCGATTTTGCCCGATTACATTGCGAGAAGTGTCTGGTTCAAAAGTCCGGATCGGAAGATGGAAGAGGCCAAAATTCTTGAAAAGATGCCCCTGAAGCGCTCGGGTAATGCATACTTTTTGCTCGTCGTAGAAATAAGTTATGAAAGTGGGTTGCCTGATATGTACCAACTGGGCCTTGCCTTTGGCAGAAAGGAAGAAAACCGTGTGGTAGCGCAATATCCGCAATCGATCATTTGCGAGGCAGTGATCAATGGTCAGGAGGGATATCTCTGCGATGCCCTCTACAGCGCCGGATTTCAGGAAGGATTGTTCCATGCCATTGCAGCGAAACAAAAAATTAAAACGGATCATGCCACGGTTCGTTTTTACGATGAGAAAAAAATGTTGGGCAAATACCTTAGAAAGCAGGAAGAGCTCAACCCCAGAATGGTCCTTTCGAGTAAGTCCAACTTTTCTTTGCTATATCACAACGACTTTTACCTCAAGTTGTACCGCAAACTCGATCGCGCCATTAATCCAGACCTGGAAATCGTTCGGTTTGCCAGTGAACATAAAGGATTTGAATACATTCCGAAACTGGTGGCTACCATACAGCTGGAGTATGGAAAAGACGATTCCATATTGTTAGGTATGATGCAGGAAGCTGTTGAATACGAGAGCGATATGTGGACCTACCTGCTAGAGTTCCTGAAGCGCTACTACTCACGCATAACGTTTAATTATGCCGGTCAAAAGGCGCCAAGGCTCAAAGGGTCACTGGTCAAGCCGATCGCCCTGGAAGATTTGGACGACGACGAGCTGAAAGCGGAGATAGGGGCCTTATATGCCGATCAGATCAGGATGCTTGGTGAGCGCACTGCAGCTTTTCACCTTACCATGGCCAGCGACGAAAGCAACCCAAGCTTTAGCCCGGAAGAGTTTTCATTGCATTATCAGCGTTCATTGTTTTCGTCTTTCCAGTCGCTGGTTCGTCATACTTTTCAAAAGCTCAACAGAAAAAAAGGTCAGGCGCCGGATTTTGTCAGAGAGGAGGTGGACTATTTGCTGCCTATGCGTCAAAAGGTGCTGGATATACTGAAAAAAGTTTACGAACGAAAAATGGACACATTTAAAATTCGTGTGCATGGCGATTTCCATTTGAAGCAGGTGCTGTTTACCGGACAGGATTTTGTGTTCATTGATTTTGAAGGAGAAACCGGACGGCGGTACAGTGAAAGAAGGATCAAGCGATCGCCGCTGCGCGATATTGCCAGTATGATTCTTTCCCTTCAAAAGGTAACTTTTGCCGGTATTATGGAAAGTGAGGAGGTGCGCATGGAAGACTTTGAGGAATTGCGCCCCTGGGCGGAAACATGGTACCACTATATGAGTCAGTTTTTCTTTAAGGCCTATCTCGACCATACCCATGACAAGCCACTGGTGCCCAAAGCGCAGGAGGACCTGGTCAAGATCCTTAATGTATTTATTCTGGAGCGTGCCCTCATGGAACTGGAAGTTGCCCTGGATGATCCAAAAGACGAAATGATTGTACCCCTGCTTTGTATCAATACCATTGTAAAGCAGTGGAATGGAAGAGGGTAGTGGGTATGCTTAAGGTAAAATAGAATAAAATGAAGGGAAAATAAAAAGGCTGACATTGTCAGCCTTAACTATTTAATGTTTTTACTTCCCAAAACTTTCCACGCGGTTATCGAGCTTGGTCGAGAATACGGGGAAGCTGATTTTGGCAGTCATATAGAAGCCGGACCCCTGCAGACCCGGGCGATAGCCTACTTCGGCGCCATATCCCCAGGCAAGCGCCCGGTTGAATTTTCCCTCGATACCGGCCCTAGCGCCTAAAATAGAGGTGTTGATCTGATCGCCGGTATAAAGTCTTTCACCGTTGTCTATTTGTTCGTAAATATCAGATACTGTTACAAAAGGAGTGGCAATGATATCAAAATAGGCGGTAAAGATCAGGTCGTTAACCAGTGTCCCATATTTACTATCGGGTTGTACGGCCACATTTTTGATCAGTGAGATACTTCCACCGAGTATAAAACCGGAAGCGTTGTAGTCATTGTAAACCGACAGGTTTGGGTCGATGGCATCGCCAAACTCATCTTCCAGCGCTACATCCTGATTTTCCAGTATGCGATTTACATTGAAGGCAGTCTGATAGTGCAAGGCACCCACACGCACACCATAGATGCGTCGCATTTTGGTAGGGATCACCGTATGATCAGGCACTGTGGCAGCCCATTTATCGCCTTGTGTCCGTTTGCTATATAGTACAAATTTCGACTCCACATCTTCTTCACGATCCACCACGTGATAGGTAACTACGGCTTCCATATACCCAAATGCCTTGGGTTCATTCAGAATAGGGTTATCCGAATTTTCGATCTGGTTCTTGAAAGAAGCATCGCGCTGCATATCGAAGGTACTATGATAGGCGGTGCGCGCATGCACCATCACGTCAAACACATCCTGGTGGTAGTATTGTGCCTGTAGTCCAAAGCCGGCCGTAACGTTGGTTGTAAAAAGCTCTCCGTAAATGGGCTGCAAATGGATAAAAAGCTTGTTGATATCGTAAGGGTCGTCATACAACTCTTCGTATGTAAGGGTTTTGGTTTCGGTTCGTCCAAATCGCTGGGCATGAATTTGAGTGGATACGCAGCAAAACAGTATGAGGACTAAAAATAAGGTATACCTTTTCACGACGTTGGAATTAAATTAAAAAATGAGCTCAATAGTTAAAAAGTACTTAATTCTTAACAAATATATTAATATTTCCATGTAATTGAAATGTCAGGGCCATGGCTAATATGTAATAATAGTAAATTATGTGCTACTTTTTCAGCTATTTGAGCAGAATTGTCGGAAATCGAAGGCCTTAGATCATAAAAAAGCCCCTTTTCATCGAAAGGAAAAAGGGCTATAATAATGTTTCGATTTTATTAGTGAATTTCTTCCAAAGCGGCTTTGTTGGCTTCGATGATATGACCAACTTCCTTTTCGCCAATGGCAGTTGATATGAACAATGCCTCAAATTGCGAAGGCGCCAGGTACACATTTCTGTTGAGCATCGCGTTGAAATAACGACCAAAAAGCTTGGTGTCTGAAGTTTTTGCCGATTTGAAATCAAAAACTTCTTCCTGCGTAAAGTGCAGACTGATCATCGAGCCCAGCTGGTTAATGGTATAGTTTTTACCAATAGCCTTTACATTTTCTTCAAAGCCTTTTTTGAGCTTTTTAGTGGTCGTATCCAGTTGTTCATAAACTTCCGGATGATCATTCAGATATTTCAACATGGCGTATCCGGCCGACATGGCAATGGGGTTGCCGCTAAGGGTACCGGCCTGATAAACCGGGCCCTGTGGCGATACATAATCCATTATTTCCTGTTTGCCGCCGTAGGCGCCCACCGGCATTCCACCGCCAATGATTTTTCCAAGCGTAGTCATATCGGGTGTTACTCCGAGTAATTCCTGTGCCCCGCCTTTGGAAAGTCTGAACCCGGTCATGACTTCATCAAATATCAGAACAATGTTTTCCTGGTCGCAGATCTTTCTCAAGCCCTCCAGATATCCGGGTTTTGGTACAATACAGCCCATATTACCTGCTACCGGTTCTAAAATGATGGCGGCAATTTCATTTTTGTTGTGCTGGATCAGCGCTTCCACAGCCTCCAGATCATTAAAGGGAGCTGTCAGGGTGTCCAGCGCTGTGCCTTTGGTTACGCCGGGGCTATCGGGCGTGCCCATCGTGGCGGCCCCACTACCTGCGGCAATCAGAAACGAATCGCCATGGCCGTGGTAGCAACCTTCCATTTTAATGATCTTATCGCGACCCGTAAAGCCACGGGCCACCCTGATGGCCGACATGGTGGCTTCGGTCCCCGAATTGACCATTCTTACTTTTTCGATGGAAGGCACCATTTCTACAATAAGTTCAGCGATGGCCACTTCTTTGGCGGTAGGGGCACCAAAAGAAAGGGATTTCCCAATGGCATCGGCCACAGCCTTTTCAATAATGTCAGGTGCATGGCCAAGGATCATCGGCCCCCATGAGTTGATCAACTCGATATAATGGTTGTCGTCCTCATCGTACATGTAGGCGCCTTTGGCCGATTTGATAAATAGTGGGTCGCCACCAACGGCTTTAAAGGCGCGCACAGGAGAGTTGACACCACCAGGAATTACTTTTTGAGCTTCTTGATAGAGTGAGATACTGTTGTTTTTTTGAATCATATTAATATTGTGGATTCAGTAAAATTAATTCTGCATCTGAAAATTGTATCAACGGAACAAACTGGTTATCGTTGGATTCAGCGAAGGAATATCCTTCGAAGATTACTCCTTTAATAAAATGTTGTGGACCGAAAGAGTTTTCAAAATGGTTGCCATGTTTTTGCAACATCCGGCCTAGCACCATCATTTCGTCGTAGCCCAGAAAGCTGTATTTTTCTGGTAGAGTGTTGTATTTCTCGGCATATCGTTCCCTGAAATTCCTGACCTTTTCCGAACCATGGTCATAATACATGGGCCACATCAAAATGGCCTTGAGGCGTTCCAGGGCCTGAAGTGATACCTCTTTGTCTTCGAGCCAGTCACCCCTGCCTACTAAAATGGTTGAATCCATGCGCGTTTCCAGCGCTGTGATGGTCATGGAGGCTATTGATGCTTCATCGGAGGTGATAAAAACATGCCCAATACTATCCGGCGCTACAACCAGAAATTCATCTTCACCGCGCCGCAGGTTGCTTCTGCGACTTGAAGATTCATTGTTTTCAAGTTCTTCGATGGTTTGTGTTGACGTTAGGACATCCAGGATTTTTCTCGGATTGTTATCGCTTACCGTATCCATGTGATTCACACTGAGCCCGTTGTTGATCAGGGTTTTGCCATATGTGTACGCCATTATAGAGTCGCGGTCGGTTTTGCCAAGGAAAATAAAGGCATTGGGATTGTGGACTATCTGGCTGACATATTCTGCTGCTCTTTTACTCATCGTAGCATAGGAGGGCATCATCAAAAAAGCATAGGGGTTGTTTTGTATGACTTCCGGGTTTTGTGAGATCGGATTGACCATCACAATTTTATTTTGGAAAGAAAACCGGGATACCATATTTACCGGCCCCGGGTACAATGGCCCTATGATCAGGTCCATAAACTTCATTTCGTCTCTTTCCAGAATTCTTTTCGTGGTAAGGCTGTCTTTACGAGTGTCATAAGCCAGCAATTCAATATTCACACCTTCTGATTTCAGATGATCAACGGCCAGTTGAATGCCCTGATAAAGATCCAGTATAAACCTGTTGGTAATCCTTTTCCGGTTGTTGGACAGGTCTTCGAATAAAAACGGTAGAATTACGGCTACCTGGTACTTGTTTTTTCTGATACTTTTTACCTCTTCCCTTATCCGGAAGCCGGAGCGATCCAGTTCAAACTTTATTACAAGCTCCTCCAGCAGTTTCCGGTCCTGTTGCTGAAGAGGTTGGGCAAAAATCAAACGCGCATAGCGTTCACCTACTATGCGGTTCTCCTGATGCAACTCATAGAGAGCTTGTATGCTGTCAAGACTCTGGATTTCACTGATATCATTTTTAATCAATTTACCGGCAAGATCGCTGGTTTTCTGGTCTTTAATACTTTGATATTGTTTTAAGGCACTGCTAAAATCGTCAGTTTCCAGGTAAAACTTAACCAGCCAAAGGTAGGCCTCATCAATTTGCTTCCAATCCGGATTGTTCACGGTTATCTGAAGCATCATGTCCTTGGCCTGTCGCAATTTCCCCTGTTCATATGCCGAGAGCGCATAATAATAGGATGCATACCATTTAAAAGGCGTTTTTGCCGCAGGGGCTGTGAAGGGCATCAGCTTCTGCGTAGCCAGATTGTATTTGCCCAGCTTAAAAAACTCCTTTCCTTCAAGGTAGTCCTCCTGGCTCAACTGTCCGAATGACTGCAAGGATAACAGAAGGGCAAAAGATATGGTCAATAGGTGTTTTAGTTGCATTTTGCTTGATTTTGGGTTATTCCCACTCAATGGTAGCAGGAGGTTTCGAGCTGATGTCGTACACTACCCGGTTCACATCGGCTACTTTATTGATTATTTCGTTAGATACATCGCTCAGAAAGTCATACGGCAGGTGGCACCAGTCTGCGGTCATGCCGTCTACACTGGTCACTGCACGCAGGGCAACCACATTTTTGTACGTTCGTTCATCGCCCATCACACCAACCGACTGAATAGGGGTGAGCATTGCCCCTGCCTGCCATACGTCATCGTATAGACCGGCAGATTTCAACCTCGAAATAAATATGTGGTCCACTTCCTGAAGCGTGGCTACCTTTTCCGCCGTCACTTCACCCAGGATGCGTATGCCCAGCCCCGGACCCGGGAAGGGGTGTCTGCCCAAAATGGTTTCAGGAATTTCGAGCGTACGACCTACACGTCTTACTTCGTCTTTGAACAGGGTGTTAAGAGGCTCAACCACTTTCAGATTCATTTTCTCTGGTAATCCACCCACGTTGTGGTGCGATTTGATGGTTGCCGAAGGGCCTTTCACCGATACCGATTCAATGACATCGGGATAAATAGTGCCCTGACCAAGCCAACTGACATCCGCTATCGTGTGGGCCTCTTCATCAAATACTTCAATGAAGGTCCGGCCAATGGCTTTTCTTTTATCTTCAGGGTCAATTTTGCCTTTTAAGGCATCGTAAAATCTTTGTTTGGAATCTACTCCCTTCACATTGAGGCCCAGACTTTTATAAGATTCCAGCACATCTTCAAACTCGTGTTTGCGCAACAGGCCGTTATCTACAAAAATGCAATAAAGGTTTTTTCCTATAGCATGGTGGATCAGCATGGCCGCAACAGAGCTGTCTACGCCACCGCTTAACCCAAGTACTACCTTGTCATTTCCAAGTTGTTTTTGCAGGCCTGCCACGGTACTTTCCACAAATACGTCCGGTGTCCAGTCCTGATTACACCCACAAATATGCACGACAAAGTTACGAAGAAGGGTCTTGCCTTCCGTTGAATGCGTCACTTCGGGATGGAACTGGATGCCGTAAGTGTTTTCGTTTTCCAGTTTGTAGGCAGCAACTTTCACCGATTCGGTACTGGCAATCACCTGAAAATTATTGGGTAGCTCGGTGATGGTATCGCCATGAGACATCCATACCTGAGAATTGAGGGTGAGTTCTTTTAAAAGGTCGTGATGCTGGTCGATATGGTTTAGCCTTGCTCTGCCATATTCGCGTATGGAGGAAGGTAATACGTGTCCGCCGGCCAGATGCGCCATCATTTGGGCGCCATAACAAATACCCAATACCGGTACTTTTTGCCTAAACCGGTCCAGGTCGATAATGGGAGCATCTTCTTCTCTAACAGAGCACGGACTTCCTGAAAGGATCACGCCTTTCAGGTTTTCAATGTTTTCAGGAATATCGTTGTATGGATGGATTTCACAGTATACGTTGAGTTCGCGGACCCTGCGGGCTATCAGCTGAGTATATTGCGAACCGAAATCAATGATGAGTATTTGTTCAGACATGCTGCAAAAATAGCGCTCCCATTCAAATACAACCAATAGAAAGTGTAAATAATCGGCAAAGGCGCTTTATAAGGTTTTTATAAAGCCATTTGTAATGATAAATCGGAGATTTTTCCGGGCATTATAGCTGATAACTCATGCTGAGTAGGATCATGCGCGTATCCCTGTTGTAAACAAAAGATTGACTAAAATCTTCACCATTGTTTTCTCCGGCAAAGTTGAATGTATTAAAAATGTCGCGTAGTGAAAGGTTTAGTGAAGCCTTGTCTTTCAATATTTTTTTGGAAAAGCTCATATCCACATAATATCTGGCCAAGTCCCTGCCCTGAGCTTCAATCTCGGGGGCTTCATAGTAACCATTCACCTGCCAGTTGATGTCAAACGGTATTTTTAAATCAGAGGTAAGTTTGGCATTCCAGGTGATACCGTCATTGGTATAATTGTCATCCAAATTTCTACCATCTACCTGTGCTCTGAATAGGGAGTAGCTGGCGTTGATATTCCAACCCGGCATTATTTTTCCGACATTAATAAATTCAATACCGTAGGTGGTGGCGGAGTTTAAATTGGCAGGATTCCGGTAGGAAATGCCGTTGTCGACCTGGACAATATAATCGACCCATCCATCAGTATACCGGTAAAACAGATTTGTGGTGAGCTGCCAGTTCTCTTTGTCCAGCATATGTCCGAATTCAAGGGATTGTATATATTCAGGTTGAAGGTCAGGGTTTCCCTGTCTTACATTCAAGGAGTCTGAAATATCCTGAAAAGGATTCAGTCGGCGTGGACTGGGACGGTCAATTCTTCTGCTGTATGTGAATTTTAAGGTATTTTGCTTATCCAGAAAGTACCTGAACTGGGCACTGGGGAACCAATCGGTGTACTGTTGCTTATTTTCCTCTCCGGTGGTAATAAGGTTTGTATTTACCGTGGTGTTTTCCATTCTTACGCCAGCTGAAAAACCAAAAGCATCAATTTCACGACTTAATATAAGGTAAGCTGCATTGATCTGATCCTGATAGAGAAATCGGTTACTAACCTCATCATTTTTTATAAAATTGCCAGAATTCATATCCATTTGTTCGTATAGGTAGTCGGTATCTAGGTCTCTGTAAATCAGTTTGTAACCCGTTTCTATCTTTCCGATTTCAGTAGGTTGTGCGTAGTCTACCTGCGCAACCACATTTGTTAAGTACTGCTGAATAGTAGCCCGCTCATTGCCAGTGAGTGTCTCATCACCCGGCACATAGGTACCTGAATACACATCAATATCCTGTATTTCTTCCTGATCACGGTACGAGTGGCTGACGAAGGCTTTGAACTCTTTTTCTTCATTGTCAAAAAGACGGGTGTAGATCAGCGCATTACCAACGCTTGAATTATTTTCTGTTTCATTATTGATACGGGCATATTCGTTCAGTAGCTCCCCGGTAGTAAGGTCAGTGATCCTGCTTTGATTAAGTTCGCGATCCTGTTCATCTTCCATATTGAATGTACCTTCGTAACTCAATTTGTTTTTTTTCCAGATATAGTCTCCTCCAAAATTGAATGTGTGCTCCCAGTCACTTCGATTATTTGTGCCTTCCTGTTTTAGTAGTTGATTGTTGTCATATGTTTCCCTGCGGGTGCTTGAGTTATCTAACCTTTTCCATTGTCGGAAACTGTAACCTCCGTATACGTTGAAATTCTTTTTGCTTGCATTCATTCGCAGGGAAGCATTAATTCGCTCACGGTTCCCCAGGGTCAGTTCGGCTTTTCCCGAATTGCCTAACCCTTCTCCTTGTTTGAGTTTTATATTGATCACACCACCTTCGCCTTGTGCATCGTATTTGGCATTGGGATTTGTTACAATACTAATTTTATCAACCATGGCGGCAGGAATTTGCTCCAGGTCTGATGCCAGAACAGAGTTTCTTCCGTCAATGAGAATATTGGTGTTCGAACTTCCTCTGAGACTAATATTGCCATCCTGATCAACGTTGATCGAAGGAGTATTTCGCAAAATATCGACAACGCTACCCCCCTGGTTGGATAGGTTCCTTTCAGGGTTGATTTCGATCCCTTCCATGGTTGCATTGAAAGAGCTCTCCACCTTTTCAGCTTTCACCACCACCTCTTTCAGCTGTGTGGTTTCCGAAGCAAGTTTGATTTCACCCAGATTAATATCCTGGTCGACCTTTATTTCTTCAATTGTTTTATCGGAATAACCTACAAATGAGGCCAATAAACGGTATTCACCTTCTTTAACCTTAAGTTGAAACTGCCCCTGATCGTCACTTGTAGCACCCGCAGCCGGTGTATCTGAACCAATTGGGTATAAGGCTATTTGAGTGAATGGTACACGCTCACCGTTTTCTTCGTCTTTAACCGAACCCGTAATTTTGTGAATGGATTGTGCAAATACTGAGGCGCTGCACCATGAGATGATAAATAATAAAACTGTCGCTCGCAAATCTCCCTTTAAACATTTCATGTACATACAACAGTTATGGTATGTTTATGTTTATTAAGCTTGCGTTAAAACTGAAATCGTATTCTAGAGCGTTCCCTTCGTACTGGGTAGTTTGTCTTTTTCAGCTGGGTTTCTTTTTACCGCCATTTTTATGGCTCGGGCCCACGCTTTAAAAATGGCCTCTATCTTGTGGTGTTCATTTTTACCTTCAGCTTTAATGTTCAGGTTAGATCTGGAGGTGTCAGAAAAGCTTTTGAAAAAGTGGTAGAACATTTCTGTGGGCATTTCACCAATTTTTTCTCTTTTAAATCCAGCTTCCCACATTAACCAGGGCCTTCCGCCAAAATCAATGGCCACCTGGGCGAGGCAATCATCCATGGGCAATAGAAATCCATAGCGCGATATGCCTTTTTTATCACCGAGTGCATTAAGAAAGCATTCGCCCAAAGCAAGTGCAGTATCTTCTATGGTATGGTGTTCATCAACTTCAAGATCACCGTCAACCTTGATATTTAGGTCCATGCTGCCGTGTTTACCCAGTTGATCGAGCATGTGGTCAAAAAAG
>DNTA01000185.1 GCA_003500135.1 Cytophagales bacterium
TTTTTAGAAGTGCCCATAAAAATACTCAAAAGTATTCAGACAAAAACCCAATCACCCTCGTCTATAAGTTAGTTATTGAGCTCAAGAAATGCCTTAAGAAGTAAATAATTATGTTAAATAGAATTCAATCTTCGCCTGGGGTGTCTGGCTAATAAAAATACCAGGGTTGCGATTGACTGTGTGTAGGGAATGATAATTTAAATGATACGTACAAAACATACTGCATAAACCTCTCGTGAATCTTCAATTTGCTAAGAATTTTTGTATTCCTTTTCATCAATACAAATAGTAAAATCCTAGCGGCTTTATCACCGTCTGACGACTCTTATTCACTCATTCTGTATCCATCAAAGAAAAAACTTTCTAGAGCCTTTTGGGAAGCATTGGATTACAAATTCCTACAGGGCCCATTTGAAACAATTCAAATTCGCTTTATATCTATTCTTAATTTTTCGGTAATCCTGTCCGGTTGAATAGAATGGTTAAAATTAACGTAATTTGCGGGATGCATATGAAAAACGTAATCGGTTTCTTTTTGGGCTGCTCGCTAATGGTGGGTTGCCAAAATATGGCAAAAGAAAACCATGAAAAGCAGACCGCTCCCGGTAAGGCCAATGAAGCGGATAGTGATTCAATAAGCTTTGATGCCTGGTTTAACGATCCTCAACCTCTTGTCAGTGCGCATCGCGGTGGTCCGTACCCGGGATATCCCGAAAATGCCATCGAAACTTTTCAACACATCGCCAATCAAATCCCTTTTGTGAGTATTGAATGTGATGTATCTATGACCAAAGACAGTGTTTTGGTCCTGATGCACGACAAAACCCTGGATCGTACCACCACGGGCAGCGGTATGGTGTCGGAGGCGGATTATGAAGCGTTGAAAGATGTATTGCTGATCGATAATGAAGGCGATACTACGGGCTACAGGATTCCTACTTTGAAAGAGGCTTTGGAATGGGGCCGTGATCAGGTACTTTTTACGCTGGATGTAAAGCGTGGGGTTCCTTTTGACAAAGTGATGGCCATGGTAGCAGCCCATGATGCCACGGATTATGCAGCCATCATTACCTATCGAATAGACGATGCCAAATTGATTTATGAAACAAGCATACTAGCAGCTGAAAATGTGATGGGAGGCTTTGTGAATAAAGCAATAAATAAAACTTCCAATAGTATATTTATTTCGAAAAATAATGAGAGTCTTTTTAACTGATCTTTAAGCTTCTTTTTTATCAAGTAATTTATTAAATAGTACCAGAGGGTCTACTACCGGTAGGAAATATTTATCCCGATAAACTGTAGAACTTAGCTCTATTGCTAAAGCTGCTCTGGCGTGTGAAAAAGAAATTCCAAGAAACTGAACCGTGGCTGGATCAGGAATATTGACCTTTTCTGTTTCCTTTTCATAAAAATCCTTCATGTTTTTAATGTAAAAAACAGTTCTGGCTGTATGCGTTACTAAAGGCTTAGTCTTATCCTCCGGACTTAAGAAATATGAAGTAATATCAAATGTAACTGTTGACTTCTCTTTTTGTGCAGATATTCCGATTTTAATATTTAAATTAGGATTTTCGTTATCAGCAACTATTTCATTTAATCTTTCCTCCTCCATATCTTCAATGGAAAATCTAGTGGTATGAATTTTAACAACTTTGTAGCTAATATTATCGGGTTCTTTTGCCATTAATTAAATGTTAATTGGTGGGAAACCATTTTACTGCTGGTTGATATTTCGGAACCGCTTTTTTCAACTTCAATACAATCTAATTGATTAATGTTGAGCTGTAAAACCTGAGGCTGTACATCCTTAACCCTAAGCTCGTTTCGAAGAAAAGCATCTTTATCTACAAATTCAAATGAAGGATACTTACCTAATTTTAAGGCTATATCTATTATCTTTTCCATGCTAAAGTTTATTTCTCCATCATTAAGGATTTGAGAAACACGACCCTTAGAAATACCCAGATGTTCAGCTAAATCTTTTCGTTTCATCTTATTAGCCTCCATAAAACGTATAATAGCATCATACAAATCAAGGTTAACCTTTTCAACCCAATACCCGGTATTATCAAGAATTTGTTTTCTTTTATTTGTGCTCATTATAATAGTCTTTAATTATTTTGGTAACTGCTTTGATATCCTTTTCCTGGCTATCTTTTTTACCTCCCGTCACTATAACTCTACCTGTTTTTTCTTCATGGAATAAATACAACCTGATAATGCCAGCTTTAGCTTCATATAATTTACAAGGTAATTTTTCATCGTGGAGCTGTCTGAATTTAGTTTTTGGTAATAATAACCCATTGGAACTATGTTCAACAATGCTAAGTGCTCTAGCCACTTTATCGAATAGTATTTCATCCCTTTCAATCTTATCAATAAATTCCTGAAGAAGACTTTCACCATTTTTACAAAGCTCGTACACTTTAATTCTTGTGTCAGGTGATATTCGTTCTGACAATATTAAGGAATATTTCTTCAAATTGTTTAGGTATAACTAAACTTTTGTAAAAAAAGTTTAAATGAACATTCTTTATAAGGCTTAAAATAAAAATATTAATTCAAAATGTCCTTTCATAATAATAAAAACCATTAGTAAACACTTAATTGTAAAAGAAGTAGTCGTTGGCGCTTAATCACTACAGGTATGGTGAGATGAGTGTTTTATATCGTTTCTTAATTATTCGGTAATCCTGTCCGGTTAAATAGAAAGGCTAAAATTGACGTAATTTGCGGGATGGCTATGAAAAACGTAATCGGTTTCTTTTTGGGCTGCTCGCTTATGGTGAGTTGCCAAAATATGGAAAAAGGAAACCATGAAAAGCAGACCGCTCCCGGTCAAACCCATGAAGCGGAAGATGCTTCAATAAGCTTTGATGCCTGGTTTACCGACCCTCAACCTCTTGTCAGTGCGCATCGCGGTGGGCCATACCCGGGTTATCCCGAAAATGCCATCGAAACTTTTCAACACATCGCCAATCAAATCCCTTTTGTAATTATTGAATGTGATGTATCTATGACCAAAGACAGTGTTTTGGTCCTGATGCACGACAAAACCCTGGATCGTACCACCACGGGTAGCGGTAAGGTGTCGGCGGCGGATTATGAAGCTTTGGAAGAATTATTGCTTATCGATAATGAAGGCGATACTACGGGCTACAGGATTCCTACTTTGAAAGAGGCTTTGGAATGGGGCCGTGATCAGGTACTTTTTACGCTGGATGTAAAGCGCGGTGTTCCTTTTGACAAAGTGATGGCCATGGTAGCAGCGCATGATGCCACGGATTATGCAGCCATCATTACCTATCGAATAGACGATGCCAAATTGATTTATGAAGCAAACCCTGATATTATCATTTCAGTGTCGGCAGGAGATGAGGGAGCGATCGCACAGATCATCGAATCCGGAATACCGGCGTGGAACCTGTTGGGCTTTGTTGGCACAAGCGAACCTGATGCATCGCACTATGCCACCTTAGATAGCCTTGGTATTAAAACGATACTTGGTACGCTTGGCAACCTCGACAGGAGTGCAGCGGCAAAAAATAATGATGATGTTTACAGGGTTTATGTAAAAAACGGGGCAGATATCATTGCAACGGATCGAACGCTTGAAGTGGCGGATGTTTTATATCAGAATTAATTGAACGCAATGATAAAATCACTTCACATGTCAAACTACTGGCTTCTGGAAATATTGAAGCGTTAAAATCTGTGAAATAAATTTAAGTCAATGTTGATCAGGTGCTCCAACACAACTTGCTTTAAATGGATCGTCTGAAAATTACCTGTGAAGTTAGTAATGACTGAACCTTTTGATTTCAACCATCAATTTAGAAAGATTTGTATATAGGTTAGATAATGGTACTGTGTTATGTTAATATAGCTTTGGTGCATCCGGCTAGGATGAGTGGGCGGGGGATAAAGTTTTTTAAGGGAAGGGAAAATATACGAGCAGGAGGGAAGACACTTACACACTCTTTTGCTACTTCTTCCCTAAGGAGACGACCTGTCCGGGAAATCACCATGCCGCATGGAGGGACGCTGGTTTGTGCGCTGGAAAGTAGCAAATGTGTGTGGAAGAATGGGAGGGAAAAAGGAATCCCCGAACCAGGCCGGGGAGTGATAACATGAAGTAAGAGTAGGATGGAATTAAAAATTCTCTGGGATAGCTGGAACTTGGAATAACTTTTAGGTAAAACGCCACTACTTGCCGATATTCAATCGGATAAATCTAAATTTAATGCCGTTTAGTTAA
>DNTA01000298.1 GCA_003500135.1 Cytophagales bacterium
GAAGGAGAAAACCTTTTTATTTGATATATACAATGATTTTTCGCAAAAGCAGCGTTCATGCCAATCATGGTACTGATGACATAGATAGTGTGACGCAAATCGTGAAGCTTATACGTTTATCCTATAAACCTGTGCCTATTATTTTAGCGGCTGATAGTGTTTTTTCGATCAAAAAGCCTTTGATTATTTCGAGAAAGGCCTCAAAATAGGATATGTGGTCATGGGCAAGAAATATGCCGATGACAAAGCATACCTTGAAAATATTCCTGAAGCCTGCTATGGGCGCTATCAAAAAAATAAATGTGTGTGGCAATATATCGAGTATGGCCATACACTCAAAACAGGGAAAAGCTACTGTCGTTGTAGCTACACCCGGTTAGCCTGTGATGGGCAAGGGCAAAGTGTGTTCAGCTTCGCACAAACTGATGCAATCATCTATACCAACCTGGGAATGGAACCTGGGTTTACCCCAATCCCTCAAAGAAGCAAAATGTGAGCATTATCTACAGGTAAAAGCCATTATTGAGTTGGCTCATAACAGAGGAGCAGATGAACTCATTCACCGGTCTATCAAAGAAATGGCTACCAAAAAACAACTCCCTTTCAAGAAAATTGAAATGAATACCAGTTATTACTTCATACCGGTGTGTTGTCATTTTGTTATTCGAGTGCCTCAAGGAAGATGTATCCAAAGAGGTGGTAGCATTAACGGCATATCCCAACACTTGGAGAAGAAAATTGATCGATATAGGGGTCAGGGTTATCTCATATGCCAACCGAACCATTCTGCATTTATCCCGCCCGGTCAGCTTATCAAACCCTGAAGATCGATAAGTTGTGGACGTTCTGCCAATCCCCTCCCCCCCATTTGCTGGCAATAAGGCAAACTAACTCTGGGCCCGTAACATGAAACGACTTTTTCAAACACGCTAACAGGAGAGTTGTGTCTTGTCGTGAGAGTTTTGGGACAATTCCTGCTTTCTCCATAGGATAACGCTAATGGTGTTGTTGTGGAAACAGGAAAATCCACGAAGTAAACACCTAATCCTGACAAGTTGCATCCGAATTTAGACGATGAAGTCAATGCTTCTAAGCTAATCGCTCAGATAAGGTTTTTGATATTTTTCAGTATCCAGGGCTTTACAACCAACACCTGTCTTCAAAACATTAAAGATCATACCTTCATTGAGATGCTTAAACTCGAACCTCAGGCATAATGAGTCATCTCCAATAATAAGACCGGTAGTTTCTCCCACATACTTTAGTGGAGGCTTAGATATGATTATGCCAATATTTATTGAGCTTATAACTAAGAAAAGAAAAAAGTATAATGGTACACTACGCATAAATGCAAACAAATGAAATCACTGATAATTGAATTTACTAAACATCGGCCGAAAACAACCGGATTTTTTCAAATTATCAAATAAAAATCGTTCAGAAAGAAATTATCAAGGGAATATGAACAATAAATAAGGATGAATAGATGTATTTATATCGCCTGGAAAGGCATTAACCTTTCTTTGAGTCGATTACTTTTTTAGCTGTTTTAGAAGGTAACACATTCATCAGGCCACCTTTAGTGCTATTCCATATCAAATTAAAGGGGCCTCTTTTCGGGTTTCGGCGAGTGTAATAATTTACTACATGTTCCGTATCCTTTGCTTTTCGATTTTTCTTTATGAAGGTATTGGCCAATAGTGATAGTAAGGCTTTCTTTTTATGGTGATCGTCTAAAATTTCGATGTTCAAATCATTATAGATCATACTAAATTCACACTGAGCGCCATACTCGTCAACATTCATAAAAACATATAACGAATGAACATGTCCGCTTTTTACATCCATGCCAGCAAGTGTAATGAGAGTATTATTTAATTCAGTCATTGAGAACGTATCGGTTTTTGCACTAAATCTGAAATGGTCGTTTGCATTGAGTGGGATGTTAATCTTTGCTTCGACCGGTATATGATCATTGATCGAGGTTTGGATGTCTATGATACACTCTAAAACAGAATCAATAGGCGCCATATTTTTCAGGTTATTCACATTTACATTTAAATCTTCAAAACATATCATACCGGGCTCATCAGCTCCTTCCGGCCATTCATTGTAGCAGATCGAACCATTATAAATTATCAAAGAGTCTATGGACAAAGGAAAAGGAATGGACTGAATCATTTTATTGAACAGAGGCTTTACCGGCTCTTCACGTCGTGGAATATTCTTATTACGGTAATCATTAACTTTGGGTTGATAAAAGGTGATCTTTTCACCCATAATATCCAGATTGTTGCTATCGCTGTACAATCGAATATCTTTTATAACGATAGAGTCGATATGCAGCTCGAATATATCAGTCTGATATCCCAAATCTACACTTACACTGTCCCAACGTCTGATCAATTCAATCCCAGTTGACTTCAATTTGATTAGGGAGTCCATTGAATTGAAGTTCCAATTACCAATGTAGGCTTTGTAATATGGATTTATCTGATAATATGCATTATTGACATCAACCAGGATACTATCGAGCTGAAAAGGCACAATATATGTCAGGACAACTGAATCGGATTTTATGCCAAAAGCCGAAATATTGAGGTTCTCTACTCCATAATCCGGACTTTCTTCACCAACTTTAAGTGAATGCAGTGACAAATTTACAACCTCAAGATTTTCTAGCTCAAAATTGACCAAAAAATCGGCCAATAATTCCTGAATAACCCTTTCAGTTTTTCTTTTAACAGGAATTTTTGATGTTTCTATTTCAACTTTATGATACAAAGTATCCTTTCTTAAATTGATTTCTGGCGATTCGATCGTAAGATTGCTGATTGATAAACTGTTTTTGAGTAAGAGCTTACCCCAATTAACTTCTTTAAGTTCCAGATTTTTAATATTCCCTTCTATTTCCAGGTTATTCTTTTTCAGGGGAACAACCTTTATCCCTGAGATATCAAAACCAGAATAAAAAGAATGTATGTTTAATTTTTCAAATGTTAATTGATACTTCCTGTTGGGGTTTTTATTAATAATATCAAGTACAGTTTCCGACAGGTACCACTTAAAAGCCTGCGAAGCCATGAGAATTACCAACACGGTAATAATTGCAACCAACAACTGTTTTTTTCCTTTTGTAACCTTCATTCTTCAATTTTTGTATTTGAAAACTTTCCCACCAGTAGCGCAATTATAATCCCGATATATAATTGGCCCGATACACTCATCAGGATGGCAATCGATCTTGCCCCGGAAGTGTTTGGAAGATAATCGCCATAACCCAAAGTTGTTAGTGATACAAAACCGTAGTATAAATAATGATCGAAACCGGCGAACAAGCCAGGTAATTTCGCACTTTTCGACAATATAAAGGAGCCCGGCTTAAGTGTTTCTACTATGGCTATAATGATGGAAAGAAGTATCCCAAAAAGTAAATAACCATTTACTGCACCGAACAGTACATGCCGGTTGACTGTTTTTGAAACTGCTACATTTCGAATAAGCTGCACAACCACATATCCGAAGAATATAATTGATAAAAAAAAGTTTATGGTGCCCAGGATTTCCAAACCAAATATCCTGGAGATTACGGATAGTAAAATTAAAATACCCATAACCGTAAATTGGATTTTTTCTTTTTTCCGGCTAAGCACCATAGCGCTGGCAATAAACAAGGTAATAAGCGCTGCATTATAAAGTGTAGCCTGCCAACCATCAGGTAGCCAGGCTATGACAAATATTGTTATAACATTTATCACAAATAAAAAGTAATTGCTTCTATCATAAAATATTTGGCTGCCTATCCTCATTATCTTTTGGGCTCAACCGGGAATTTACGCATCAATGCCGCTGCAACTTTTGGAATATTCTGAGCTCTTTTCTGGGGGTTTTCCTCAATTACTTTTTGTGCCGTACCCTGCCAGATTAATTTTTTGGACTCCTTATCAAATACATCGACAATGAGTGTTCCCTCCAGATAATCACTTTCCGTATAGGTTGTGGTGGACATACCTCCATAAGCCCCATAACCGCCGTACCACCCCCATCCGGCGCCATACATGTAAGGGCCTCCGCCATAGTGATTAGTGTAGGCCGTTTTACTGGTCTTTTGATCCACTACAATAAAAAGTGAAACCACCATATCTCCATCATTTCGGGCCAATTCCAGGCCCCTTTTAAAAAATTCTTCTGCAAATGCCCCCTCAATCCGCTTTTTCTCAAGATCATTCAATATTTTATCGCTATTCTCTGCCCATCCATAATATTCAAAGGTTTCATATTGCGAAAAATCCGCAGATTTATCGTAATCATAATTGGTCTTTAAACTGGAGCAGGAATGAATGAAAAGGGCAATTATGATAATTGCAGAAGTAACTAATGTAGGTTTTTTCATAGTATCAAAATTTTATATTAAATATAAGTAAAAAACCTAACAAAAAAATCATACAATCCATAACATAAATCGGTAGTTACTTTGTTATATAAAAGCTGACGCGAACCGTATTTATGAAATTAAAGACAGCTCCATTTTATTTGATCCTATTTTTGTCATTGACCTTTTCGCTTAAGGCTCAAAACATACGGATTAGCGGGTATATTGAAGATGGCCAAAGTCAGACGCCTCTTCCTTATGCGACCATTTGGCTCAAGAACCAGGGCAAAGGAACAACCTCTGATGAACAAGGTTTATTCGAATTAACTTCGAAAAAAGTAAAAGACACCTTGATCGTTCGATTTATTGGATACGAAACGGTAAGAAGGGTGATTGATCCTGAATACAACAACAAATACAGGGTCCAGCTAATCCCCTCTTCACAAACGTTGAATGAAATTGAAATAAAATCCACAAAAAGCAGGAATTTTGAATCTTTCGAAGATCTGAGTATCGCCAAATACAGCATAGATAAGGCAATAACGATGCAACTGCCATCAATTGCCGGTGAACCGGACTTTATTAAAACGCTGTTATTGATGCCCGGCGCTACTAAAGGACTCGAGGGTTCTTCCGATATTTTTGTGCGCGGTGGCGATGCCGACCAGAACCTGATTTTATTCAATAGCGCCCCAGTGTACAATAGTGGCCATTTATTCGGGTTTATATCCGTCTTCAATCCGTTTGCTGTTGAGGAAGTAACATTGCAGACCAGCGGGTTTGATGCGGAATATGGCGGAAGATTATCATCGATAATAGATGTGGTAAGTAAAAAACCTTCCTTTGATCAATTCAAAATGGAAGGAGCAATTGGAACATTGTCTTCCAATTTAGCTATGGAAGTACCCATTATTGAAGATAAGGTAGCTATATCGCTTGCAGGAAGAAGGACCTACGCCGATCAGGTTACAAAATTACTTGGCGAATCATTGCCCTATTATTTTTATGATGTCAACGCCCAGCTCGATATAAATTTTAGCGCTTCATTACAACTTAAATACCATTTTTATAACGGCCGTGATGTCCTTGATTTCAGAAGGGTTACCGATAGTGGCTTTGCAGCGGGCACCAGCTTTGATATCGAAAACAATACGCATACGCTATCAGTCGACAAAGCCATTTCTCCATTGTGGAAATCTAAAACCAATGTATTCTACACCCAATTTCGATACAATATTTTTAGTTTTTTTCAGGACAACCGCCTGAATGTGATATCCAATATATATGATCTCGGTTTAAATCATGCTTTCATTTTCCAGCCTTCTGAGAACAATAGCTTTAAATCAGGAATTGACATTATCAGACATCGTGTAGATCCGAATTTAATTGATACAGAGGGGGAACTGGCGGAAGTCATTCCAAGTAGCGAAGGAAAATCAAGGGATGTGCTGGAAGGGGCATTTTACACTTCATGGAAATACCAAAAAAACAAACTGGGCTGGCAACTGGGTTTAAGGTACTCCATGGCCATTCTGGAAAATAAGGAGTATTTCAATCCGGAACCAAGGTTTAACGTAAAATGGCAAATAAATGAAAATGAAAACATTAAATTGAGCTATTCCAGAATGTATCAATATCTGCACAGGGTATCCAGTTCTTCTTTCGCTCTTCCAACAGATATCTGGTGTCCGGTCACTGATTCTATCCGACCACAATATGCCGATCAATGGACTATTGGGTTTCAGCATTTATGGTTGGAAAAAGATGTATTATTCAATGCTGAAGTATATTACAAAAAAATGAATAACCTGATCGCTTTTCGAGAAGGTACCAACCTGACATTAAACAACGATCTGGAAAGAAGCATGGTGCAAGGCAATGGGAGTTCCTATGGGTTTGAGGCGCTGGTTCAAAAAGAGTCCGGAGATTTTACAGGTTGGCTGGCTTACACGCTTTCCTGGTCCGATCGTCAGTTTGATGAAATAAATGGAGGCAGGCCTTTCAGGTCGCGGTACGATCGAAGGCACAACCTTTCTTTGGTAACGAACTACGAATTCAATCCGAGGTGGTCGGTTTCGGCTGTTTGGGAATATATATCAGGGGCTAGATTCACTCCTTTGATCGGTTATACACCGGTAACCAACCCATCGTTGACCGGTGTTGAGCTAATTCCGATTTTTCCGGAAAGGAACTCAGTAGGGTTAAATGACACACACCGGCTTGATGTTAGTGTTACTTTCAGAGGTAAAGAAAGACCTGGTAAAAAATGGCTTGGAACCTGGCAACTGAGCATTTATAACGTATATAACAGAACAACCCCGGTAGCCATAACATTGGAATTCGATGAAAACAGTCAGGAATATTTTTATCAACAACCGGGTTTGTTCGGTGTTTTGCCGTCAATTTCTTATCGTTTTACCTTTAATTGAAAATATGTTTGCTAAAATCCATCATCTTCTCTTGATTATATGCCTGTCTTTGCTCATATATGCCTGTTTCCCGGAGCCGCTTGACGTTGAAGGTGTACCGAGCCCTGAAAACCAGGTAGTGGTAAACTCTCAAATAGTACCCGATCAATTTCTGGCGGTGAGCATCACAAGGAACTTCAGCGCCCTGACTGCCGGCCCCCAAAGTAATATCGATTCATTTTTAACGACCATATTAATTTCAGATTTGGAAATTCATATCCGGGCGGATGGCCAAACCTATATTATGGATTCAGTTGCGGAAGGTATTTACGGACTTGACGATCTCCCGCAGGAAGCCGGTACCTTATATGAACTATCATTTATCAATCCTTACAATGGGGATTCAACGCGGGCAAGTACGACAATGATGGAGTTTGTTGGGTTTGAAAGCCTGGAAACCTCGCTTCTTGTTAATGAATTTGATACTTTGTTAGACGTTCAATATAGTCTGATCGATCCTCAAGGAAAAAACTGGTATATGATCAATGTACAGGAGTTAGATAGTTCTATTGACATAACTAACCGGCCTTTCACAGAATTGATCAACGATGAAAACTTTGAAGATGAATCATATCAATCCAGCTTCACCGTTTTTTTCCGGGACTTCGCGCCACAGGACACCATTTTAATATCGCTTACCAACATAAGCGAAGAGTATTATGAGTTTTTAGAACTGAGAAACGAACAAAGATATCAGTTTATATCTGAATTGGGGGAACCGGTTACCTATCCTACAAATGTGATAAATGGCTTTGGCTTTTTCAATGCCCACCTGCCTGATATCAGAATCATTCAGGCAGATAGTTTATAATTACTGTTTTTGTATAGACAAATGATTATGAAGTTCCTGAAAAGGATCATTTTGATAACCCAACACCTTAGGGTCTTTTCCTCCTTTTACATCCGTTACAGGTATGCTAATTAGGGCGTTTTTATGTAATTGAGATATTCTTGCGCCTTCACCTATCTCGGTCCAGTTTTCCCAGGTAAACTCCAAACCGCCAATGGGAATTATACCCACCCACATTTTCCATGATTTTGGAAGCCCGTTTTCATCGAGTAACCAGACATAGGCATCTCCCGGGGTCACACCTCCACTTTCGTATGCCACCATCAATCCTTTTCGACCATCCTCCAGCTCAACAATACTTCTTGATGTACCCGGATCGAAGGCTTTTACCGGGGCATTTAACCAAAAGGAATCGTTACAAAAGTTTGTCCAGGCGCTCTCCTTTAAATCATTTATTTCCGTTTTATCCTTTACTCTATCTCCACTATCAAATGCAAGGGCCTTCAAAGACTTTGTGTGTAGAAGCACTACCGATGTACCACTTTTTATCCTGACATAATTTCTTTGTTTATCCCACAGATATTCGTTTCGATTGGCAAAGTTCCAGTAAACATACCTGGTGCTGTCCCATTTTTGTTTATGAACGGCCTGTAGCATTTTACGAGCCAAAGCATCTGCTTCCGCGCTGGGATTAGGATCAGGACGAGGTTCGTGAATGCTCCATCCAAAGCCTATCACAAATAAGATGAGTAAAAAAAGTACGATAAGGCCCCATTTTAAAAACTTTTTCATGTTTTGCGGTTATATAAGTTTTATGAAGTTATGGTAAGTAAAACACCCCAGGACAAATAATGTAAAAACATATTAAAATACAAATAGATATCTGTATTTCAAGTTCTATTGGTAGCTTTGTGCCACATTAAAACATTTGGTGGGAACAATTGATTATGGTATAGTGAAAACCGAAATAAATAAAAAAACATCTATTTGTCCTTCGTGCCAAAAACAATTTGAGTGCGGAACGGGCACGGGTGAAAATGGCTGTTGGTGTGAGGATTTTCCTGCGATTCTGGAACCGGATAGTAATAAATTGTGCCTTTGTAAGGATTGTCTTAAAGCGAATATTCAGAAAAGAATATCAGAGTATGTCCATGATTTCAGGGCCGGCAAAATAATAAATGACGCTCCTAATCTGATTGGGAACAAAAAGACCTTTATTGAGGGAATAGATTATTACATTGAAAATGGCCGATGGGTTTTTAAAGAATGGTATCTGTTGAAGCGCGGATATTGTTGTAGAAATAAATGCCGCCACTGCCCGTATGGTTACAATGATCGCTGAAAGGCCAATGGATCCTTCCGTACTAAGAGATATCGTAACAAAAAAAATGCCCTTTGGAAAATATAAGGGCGCTAAGATATATCGCCTTCCATCTTTTTACCTCGAATGGTTTGCATCAAAAGGGTTCCCGGAAGGAAAGTTGGGCATGTGGATGTCAACCATTTATGAAATCAAGCTCAACGGCCTTGAACATCTTTTGCATCCGATAATAAAGGAACTTGAGAAAGATTAGCAACCTAGCGCCATGCCTTCCCGCGCCATTACGCATTTATTAAATTGTTTTTGATAGTACTGCTCTCTTTCCATCAGGTACTTATCGTCATGATCAGGATCGTGATGGGTAAAAACCAACCTGTCACAGCCAATGGTCTCAGCCATTTCAATGGCCTGTTCATAACTGCTATGCCCCCACCCCTTTCTTTTCTTCAATTCGCTTTGCGTATATTGCGCATCATGAATAAGTAAATCAGCACCATTCGCAAATTGTATCAATTGACTATTCAATTGCTCTCCATGTTCAACATCAGTGCAAATCACAATACACTTTCCATATTTTTCTATTTTAATGCTGTAAGCCGTGCCCGGATGAGGATGTGGCGTTACGCTCAATTCAAATCCATTAACTTTTAAACTCTGCTGTTCGATAGTAATAAAATTCATTTTTGCGCCCATGTCTGACAATGCAATGGGAAAAAAGGCCTCCTGCATTTGGGCATCAAACAAACTTTTCAGGTTTTTTACATTTTTGTTTCGCCCGAAAGACATGATGTCTATAGCGAAATCATCCTGGTATGCAGGGCCAAAAAATGGGAAACCCTGGATATGGTCCCAGTGGAAATGAGTGAAACCCAAACTGACATGCCGATGGCCCAGTTCGAACTTCCCTTGCAAAATATCTTTACCTAAATTTCTTATACCGGTGCCTGCGTCAATAATAGACAATCTCTTTTCAACATTGTCATAAATGGCAATACAGGTCGTGTTGCCACCAAACATCTGATACCCCGCATCGCTAACCGGAATGGATCCCCTTGTACCATAAAATTTTACTAAAAGTTTGTTGTCAGACATAAGATCATACCTGTATCGGGTCAATTTAATAAATCAATTATGATCATTTTAAAAAAAAACTACTATCATCCGATAAAA
>DNTA01000301.1 GCA_003500135.1 Cytophagales bacterium
CGGTCACACCGAAATAGCCAGAAGATATCGAGTTAGAGGTGGTTTCGGAGTATGCCGAACAAATTGGCTTTAAACCTCATATCGTTAATGATCTTCTCAAAACCATAGTTACAGCGCCTTATGATGGCTTCAATTACAAAGAAGTGAAAAAGCAGGTTAAAGAAATTCTGGAAGTTTCGGGCTAAAGCGCAATTAGGCCTTCAATTTTATGCGCTTTTTCATAAATACCCATTACCTCTTCACTGGAGTTCATTTCAATCATCGCCGACACGCTAACGTAGTTGCCTTTTTTAGACTCTTTGATTTTTATTTTTTGTTTAGGCAGGAAATCGCAAACCTCTGTTTCGCGACTTTTGGGAACAATAAACTTGAATAAATAATCGGTGGGCCAATCGTGCTGATCATCCAGTTTTTTCTTAAAGGCTTCAAAATTGTCTGACATTTTTCGTGAGCTTTGTAAGTATAGACGGAAATTATTTTCCCGGGTTATTTTGAATATACCATTTAAATTGAAAAAACCAGTGTCAAATTATTCTACACTGGTTTTTTCAATTAATTTAATGTGGTATTAGTAAAACTTATATCTTCTATCTTCTATATTAGCAGCTTCTTTAATCGCTTCAGCTGCATTAAAGGTTAATCTGCTATTCATTTGTTGAGCAATTCTATCCTGATAGCTTGTATAATCTGCGATTTCTCCCGCTTCGGTTTTGTTAAGGAGTTCCAGCATAAGAACACCGTTTTCTACCTTAAATGGCTGACTGACTTCACCTATTTCCATTCCAAATGCTTTGCCCACCGCTTCAGGTACAAATCCAACATTTGTAATGGTATTAGAAGAGAGTTTCAGACTGGTTTCTGTATAAACACGGGCTTCGCTTCCAAAACTCTCCGCTTTCTGCTCTAATGTTTCGCCTTCAGCCGACGTTAACTTTTCAATGATCAACTCACCTTTTTTCTGGTTTTTCACTTTTGTTTCCACCTGGTTTCTCACATCTTCCAAATCTGCTGTTCCTTCTTCCTGAACTGCGGTCAATACGGCAACCACATAAGCGTCATCCAATTCAAACACCGGCGACACTTCTCCCAAAGAAGCATCGCGGTATGCCCATTGTATTACGGTACGAGCATTGGAAAGATTATTCATCCTTCTGTCGTTTTTACCGAGGTTTACAGCTCTTCTTAAAATCAATGAATCGCGCTCTATATTATTTTTGAATGAGTCATAATCATCACTGGTTCCTGCAATGTAATCAGCTTTTTTGTAGGCTACATTTCTGGTCTCATCTGATGCAGTGATTTCCCTGGTAATAACTGCCACCTTAAACAAGGTATTATCTTTTGTTTCTTCAACATTTATGATGTGGAATCCGAACTGACTTTCAATTAACCGGCCGATAACCCCCTCTCTTCGGGCATTAAATACTGCTTCTTCAAAAGGAGGCACCATTTTGCCTTTACTAAACCAACCCAGGGAACCACCCTGCACTGCACTACCTGGATCCTGGCTGTTTTGAATTGCCAACTGTTCAAAATCCTCACCGCTGAGTGCCCTGCGAAGTATGTTGTTGGCTTTACTTCTGGCTTCTGCTTTGGCCTGAGCCGATTCGTCATCCCATTTTATCAGAATGTGACTTGCTTTAGCCGCAAAAATTGTGTCTTCCGTGATTTCAGAGATTTTATACAAATTAATATTGCCCTGATCGTAATATGGCCCCCTTACATCGCCTTCACTCAAATTGCTGTAATTATTTTGCAGCGACTGCGGGAGTTGATCAATAGTATACGAGGCAAAGAAATTTCCAGCAGCATCGGTATTGATTTTAGCATAGATCGAATCTTCTTCCGTATTGCGAAAATCTTCCTTGATTTTTTCTAATTCATTTAAAAAGAAGGCTGTGTCAGCGCCCGATGGCTGAATGGGAATTGAAATATATTCAAGATCCCTGCTTTCTTCCACTTTAAAATCTTCGCTATGCTCTTTCAGGTATGCTTTCAGTTCACTATCCGTTGGTGCTTCGATTAATGAATCCGAAATGGCGCCATAATTCACATAGATATATTTCAGGTCGGCTGTTGAGTTTTCTGCTTCATACAGCTGTTCTGCTTCAGCATCCGTTACAAAGGTTGATTGCGTAAGGAGGTTGTCATATTTGAACCTCAAACGAGCCGGAGTAAGTCCTTGTTCAAACAAATACCAGGCCGCCTGTTCATTTGGCGATCTTTGATCCAGCGATTTCAGATAGCCGACAAGCCTTTCTTTCATAAACTCACCGGTTGCCGGATCGGTAAATGCAGCCTTGATATCAGGGTTTATATTATCTCCCTGTACCATGTCAATTTGTTCTTCAGGAGTAACCTGAATGCCCAATTCTTCATACTGTTCCTGGAATGCCGTTTTCACGATCACCAGGTCCCATGCCTGCTGTCGTAATGAGAACATTTCATTTTCAGTTGGGTTTCTTCGGAAGTTCACTGTGAAATTGTATTTCAACTCCTCGAGTTGCTGTTGATAAAATTCATAACTAATATCTTCACCCGCTATGGTTCCCACTGAATTATCATTTTTACCCAAGATCGATGAATTAGCGGTAAATAAATCCGTGCCCACTATGAACAATCCTAAAGCCACAGCAACAACTCCTACTGCCAGCCCGGCCCTCTGCCTTATATTTGTAATTAATGCCATATCTGTTTTATTAAAGTGCGGCAAAAATAGGTACTTGGACCTACAAAATCAAAATTAATTTCTTAAAGGGTAAATCAGTCTTGCCAGGACTTCTCGCCTACTTTGAGTTTAACATTATTTATGCGATTGTTTTCAATCGAAAGCACAACAAATGTATATGGAGGCGCCACGATCTTTTCGTTTATTTCGGGTATGTCTTCCGTAATTGATAAAATCAGCCCACCTAAGGTATCATATTCTCCGGTTGGCAAATTCCAACCATATTTATCGTTTAAGTAATCTATTTCAAACCTTGCGCTTAAAATGTAATTGTTTGCATCTATTTTTTGCTCAATCAGGTCAATTTCATCATGCTCATCCTGAATATCGCCAAATATTTCCTCTATTAAGTCTTCAGTGGTAACTATACCCGAAGTTCCACCAAATTCATCCACTACCAACGCAATACTTTTGCGTTCAGTAATTAATTGGATCAGCAGTTCACTGGCCAACATGGTTTCAGGCACTATGATAATCGGATTAATGATTGATTCAATATCTTTTGGTTTTTTGAACAACTCAAGTGAGTTGCAATAACCAATAATATCATCAACGGAATCTTTGTATACCAGTATTTTGGAATATCCTGATTTTATAAAAGCCTGCTTTAAAGCCTCAATCCCTTCTTCAATTTCTACCATTTCCAATTCCGGTCTCGGCACCATGCAATCACGAACTTTTATGGTTTTGAACTCGAGCGCATTTGCAAAAATTTTGGTATCTATCTCCTGTTCATCTGATTCCGACTCACTTTCCATTAAGTTTTTAATGTATTCATTGAGGTCGGTCAGACCAAAAACGGGCTTATCTTCTGAGAACGGAAGCCTGAGAATTTTTTCAATGACTATTCGGGTAAGGTTTACAATTATGAATACAAAAGGGTAAAGTAAATAATAAATCACCTGCATAGGTACGGCGAAAACGGAAAGCAATTTGTTAGGATTGATTATAAACAGGCTTTTTGGTAAAAACTCCGCGGTCACCAAAACGATGATTGTTGCCAGTAAGGTTTGCAATAAAAGTATCAGGGTGTCTGTTGCTAAATCCGGGTTAATTGTAATTAGCCACATTTCTATTTTTGGCTCAAGAATGTAAGCCATAAATATACCATATACTACCAGTGCAATATTATTTCCAATCAAAGTCGTGGAGATCAGCCGGGAAGGGTTATTTAAAAATCTTGATAATATTTTTCCGGAGAGTTCGCCCTTTTGATTGCTTAATTCAATTTTGAGTTTATCGGCTGAAATGAAAGCAATTTCAATTCCGGAGAAAAAAGCTGAAAAGAACAAGGATACGATGACGTTGACGGTAAACTGTGTTTCCATTATTTTTTTCTTCGGGTGCTTTTGTTTTTCTTTTGCTTTCCTGCACTCTTTCTGGCGCTATTTTCCTGATTTTGCAATTTGTTTTTTAGAAATCCATATAAAAATACCAGTGAAAGGCTAAACATAAAAATCCAATACGAATTTTGAAAGCCATATAATAAGGATTGATGCACCCCTACAATCGAAAGCCCCAAAGCCATAAAAAGGGTTATAGTTGCCCAGAGTTTCATCGCATTTGTTCGTTTATAGGTATGCTTCCTCTTACTTTTTTAATAGAATACGTGCTGAAATCCTGTGCCGCCTCAAGACCTTCACCCATCAATATCTCGTTGTCAGTTTCGATACGAACAAACTTATCGGTGTATACTTTTTCCTTAGCAGGATCCCAGTTCAATTCTTCCGTATTTAGCTTTTGATTCTCTTTGAACGACTCTATTTCCACATCACCGGTAGCTTTCCAAACCTTTTCTTCTCCGTCGTAGATACAATAGTCACAACGCATTGTGGTAGTAACAGCCCCCAGTTTGTCATAAAACTCCATATACAGGCCTTCAGGAAACTCTTTATCGCCATTGATATAATTGTATTGAAGCGGGGCTTCCATTTTAAGCATTACTTTGGCGGAGTCGCTGTAGAAGGTGCGTACATCGCTCTGTTCGAAAATTGGCCCTGAATATTCATCAGCCTCCATCACCTTTTTATCGGGTGCGGTACAGGCAATTGTTGAAATAGCAATAAGAAAAAATAAGGAATACGTTTTCATATAAATAACTCAAGTTTCGCACA
>DNTA01000190.1 GCA_003500135.1 Cytophagales bacterium
CATTTTTGGGGTCCACTATACCATGGTGTTCCAGACATCCCACCTTCTCAGCGATTGATAAAAAAACTGGAGGTATTTTGCAGTAAAGAAAATAGCCATAACCACTTGACCTTTATACGACCTACAAAAACTTTAGAAATGAGTATCGGTTCCTATCTAGATACTATTTGCCCTGTTCCTAAGAAAACATATGGGACGATGATGTCCGCTGGTTCTAAAGAGGTTATTTTCCACATATCGCTTTCGTTGTTGAATCCTGATGATGTTGTCCTGATTCCCGAAATTGCTTATCCCTATTATCGTTCTGCAGCCGAATTAGCAGGTGCAGAAGTAATAACTTATCCGCTTGAACCTCATAGCTTTCTTCCTATACCGGAAGAATTAGAAACAACAGTGCTTCAGCGCGTAAAACTGATGTGGCTTAACAATCCACATAACCCAACCGGAACAGTTGTACCCAATTATCGATTGAATGAATTGATTAATTGGTGCCAGACCCACGACATCGTGCTATGTCACGATGTCGTATATCGCTCTATTGTCTTTAATAATCACCGTGTACCCAGTGTCCTTGGTCATGATGGGAATTACACTAATTTATTGGAAATTCATTCATTTTCAAAAATCCTTAGTGTCGCTGGCTGGCGGGTTGCAATCACGGTGGGCGATCCGCAACTGATTCAAATTGTTCGTCAATCGCTTTTCCTCTCCAGTAATGGCCTTTTTTTGGCAATCCAGAACGCTATTCGCTATGCTCTGATTCACTTTGATGAGTTTTCCTCCCAAATTACCAGGCAATATGCGGGGCGCGTTAAAGCTTTTGCCACTGCTCTCGATGAAAAGGGGTTAGCATACTGTCGGCCACAGGGAGCATACTATTTTTGGATTACTGTTCCCGAGAATATGGAAGATATTGAATTTGTGAAGCACTTATTAATAAGAACCGGCATTCTAGTCTTTCCCGGGTCAGCTTTTGGTTATGCAGGTAGACATTTTTTCCGAGTATCCCTGGTCAAACCAGAATCGGTTCTAATTAAAGCAGCAAATAGCTTAGCTGAATGTGGATTATTTAAATAAAATTTGGCAGCGAGAAGCGACTCTTCACCTCCCACATCTACATAAGTATGTGTGAAGATATATATTCTGAAACCAATAACATTGCTTTCTTTGCTACCCTACCTAATAAGAAGGAGATATTCATGAGGACACCTGCCACAATAAACCAGTTCTCTACTTATCTAGCCTTGGCCACGGCAATCATACTTTGGGGCGTAGCCTTTGTAGCCGTAAAAATTGCGCTGACTGTACTGTCAACAGTATCATTAGTATTCATTCGGTTTACTTTGGCAGCGATAATATTTGTGGTACTTTTTGCTTTCTTTAGGGTGCCAAAATTCACCCTTCAAGAACATGGTAAACTTCTATGCTTAGCATTATTTGAACCTGGGCTTTACTTCTTTTTTGAAACTTTGGGACTCAATTATATTAGCGCAGCTAAAGCGTCTTTAATTATTGCCACCGTTCCCTTGGCGGTGTTAATTTTAGCAGGATTGATATTGAGAGAAAAAGTAACCGTCAACGGACTGATTGGTATTTTTATATCCCTCTTAGGCATTTCTATGCTGATAATTGGCGAACCAACATTCTCACTTTCTATGCAAGGTTCATTTATCGGCGATATATGTATGTTTGCGGCTGTTTTTGCTGCAGCAATATATATGATTTTGGCTCGGCATTTAGGTAACAAACACAGTGCTTTTGGAATTACCAGTATGCAGATAATTTACGCCGCTTTTCTTTACATTCCAGTCTTTTTTTTGTTCGCAGAAGATCTTTCTTTGGATGATTTTAATGGCAAAATTATTATTGCACTTTCATTTCTTGTTTTCGTTACCATTGTGGCATTCCTGTGCTACAATTTTGCACTAACCCGTTTGCCAGCTTCACATGCGGCTATTTCAGTGAATGGTATCCCTGTTGTTACTGCCATTTGCGCATGGATCGTGCTTGGTGAGATGCTCACGACTATACAGATCATCGGAGGAGGGCTTGTATTGCTTTCTGTTGTTATCACAAATCTAGACAGCAAGTTAAAAACAGCACCTGAGATGGCTGGTTGAGCGACATATGTTTTCCTGATTACCACCAATCCTCAGTTAACTCAAGTATATAGCTAGGGATTGGGGGCGTACGGGCAGCTGCGCGGATGAGCTTTGGAATCATCTCTCCGACGTTAAATCGATTGTTGAAACGAAAACAAAATTAAGCGAAATAGCTAGGAAGATGTCTGGTACTCACCTGGTGATAGGTACCATGGATGGCATTTTTGACGTTGCCAAGCATGGTATTCACCCATTTAAATTGAGGGATCTTCATGCTGTTATGCCCACCACCAGTAATGATTGCCTGGTGGATTCTGCCGGTTGCGCTGATACCTCGAAAGCCCGGTAACCCATCGGTAACGCAGATACCATGAGGACTTACATGGTGTTTTACCCATCGTCCAATCTCGTGACTGGTAAAGCCCGCTATTCGGCTCAGTCGCATAAAGATCGGATGGCCG
>DNTA01000053.1 GCA_003500135.1 Cytophagales bacterium
CTCGAGAAAACTTCATTGAATCGGGCTTAATTCCTCCTTGTAATGTTCATAAAGTTGACGGTATATGGAGGCAAAAACTTCGCTGCTCCGATTGATATTGGCATCACTCAATGTGCTGACAGCCGGAAGTTTGTGAATGCCCAGGTAGGTCAATTTATCTTCCAGGAAAAGGAGCTTTTTACATAAACTGTTCAATGAATGGCACCTGGTCACAACACCATATAGCATAAAAACAAGTTGCTTATATGTAGTCAGCGTTTTATAGTAGTGATCACTGTTGTGCTCTTTGACACAAACGTCCACTATTTCGCGTGGAAGAAAAGAAAGTATTTGACAAAGTACCGGTTGACCAGCAAGATTCGTAACTTTAGACATGATGTTTGGTTTGTAGTGACTTCAAACATCATAAACTTTAGCGAGGCATCAAAGCCTCGCTATTGGATTATTCCAACATCATAGTAATTCATGACAACTTTTATCGGATGATAGTAATAATAAGTCATCCATTAAAGAAATTGATTGCAATATTTTAAGCATTCAAAACGAATTGATTAAGTCATTCAAAAAAAAGGAAATAACAGACTATTCCGATTTAACAAGATATTTCCATACTGATGACAGATACAAAGAAATTAATGCTTATCACAATTCATATCCTTATCTCATTGAATTACGCTACGTTCAAGAATTTGATGAGTTTTCTTCGTTCCCGACATGGTATCCACAAAATGGTGTAAACATACCGTCAAAGAAGTCAACCTATAAACTGACTGTGCCAGAAAACTATTCATTCCATTATAAATTCTACAATTTTACTCCCAAAGAGCATATTCAATCGTCTGAATCTTTTAAAACATATACCTGGCAGTCAGAAAACTTATCTCCAATATTTATTCAGGAACCTTATTTACCTCCACTTGAAATCATTTATCCAACAGGTCGATTTATTCCTGATAATTTTATTTTCGGGGGAATTAGAGGGGCTTCAAAATC
Source organism: Cytophagales bacterium (assembly GCA_003500135.1). Taxonomy (GTDB): domain Bacteria; phylum Bacteroidota; class Bacteroidia; order Cytophagales; family Cyclobacteriaceae; genus UBA10427. Next base: position 994 of record DNTA01000053.1, read on the forward strand.
CTGGAAAGACATTGGCAACTGGCAATCTAAACTTATTTCAGGTTTGGATAAACTCCCTGAAAATGAAATAAAAAAGGTTAAGGAACTCACAAATCATCTCGATTGCGAATATGAGAAAGTTAAACAGGTATATAAATATTTACAAAACGAGACAAGATACATTGGGATTTTTATTGGAATTGGAGGATGGAAGCCTTTTGATGCATCTTATGTTTGCAAAAACAAGTATGGCGATTGCAAAGCTCTAACCAATTATATGATGGCAATGTTAAAGGCTATTGGCATTAAGTCTTATTATTCCTTGATAAATGCCGGTGATGATGAACCTGATATTGACACCAATTTTCCTGGCAATTATTTTAATCATGTTGTACTATATGTTCCTTTAGAAAAGGACACACTTTGGCTAGAATGTACAAACCAAAATATTCCTTTTGGCTATTGGGGTACATTTACGAATGGAAAGCATGCTTTAATATGCGATTTTGAGAACAGTTTCATTACACAAACACCGAAATTTAATCATGGAGAAAATTTTATTAATCAAAAAAGCATAGTAGATATAATCGATGACGAGCTAAGTGTTCAAATGCAAAGAGACCTTTTTGGTGAGCCATTCGAAATGGTAATGGATAATTTAAGTTATAGCTCTGAAAAAAGCCTTATTGAAAAAGCAACCAAGACCCTGCCCTTTCGGAATTATAAGATTAATCATGTGAGGTACGATTCGATTAAAAACAATAGAAATATTGGTTATAAGGAAATCCTGCAACTTACATTCCCAAACAATATTCAGAAGTATGGTTCAAATATAATTGTTAGGCCATTCAATGCATTCTTTGAAACAAAATATCCACTGAATACAGAAAGGCAAAATCCAATATCAATCTTTCATAACTTGAGAATAACAGATACCATTCAACTAAATGTTCCACAAGGATATGAGCTGGAATTAATTCCTGATGACTTTCAGAGTATCACCAAATTTGGAAAATATAAATTGCAATACAACCTAAAGGAAAACCAACTTTTTATATTGAAAACTGCAGAATTAAATAGAGGGGTCTACCCAATTTCTGATTATCCAAAATTCAAAACGTTCATTAACGAGATTACCCAAAACGAAAGGCAAAAGATATTATTAAAGAAGCTATGAGATATTCAACTTTAATATTTTTAATTTTTTTAACACTACATTGTTTCGGTCAGGTTAATTTGAAACAATTACCCGAGATTTCTGCCAACGACTTTAAATCAAAGAGTTGTAAAATTGATTCCTCGGCCAAAGCGCAGATTCTTTACGATATTGGCAATACCTATTTTAGGGAACATAACGAACGCATTGAACACGTATTTGAGAAAACTACAAGAATACAAATATTGGATAAGGCCGGATATGATTACGCATCATTAGAAATCCCTTTATATGTTGGTAGCTATGGTAAAGAAAAAATTGTTGATTTCATAGCGACAAGCTACAACTTTCAGGATGGTGAAATTATAAGTAAAACAATAGATGAGCAGGAACTCTATGAGGATGAAATAAACGAATGGTGGATCAGAAAAAAATATGCGTTTTCAGATGTCAAAGAAGGCACAATTGTCGAATATTCATATAAAATTTCATCCCCTTATAATGTGCATCTCAGAACCTGGTTTTTTCAACATGATATACCTGTTTTAAAAAGTAATTACAAGTTTAATGGTAACCCACTGGTAAACTGCATCTACCAAATATCGTAGAAATCTGCTAATCTTGCTGGAAAAGATTTTAGATGGAAAACACACAAAGGAGACGCACCAAAGAAGAGATGTTCCCAATGGTGGAGTTATGGCAGCATAGCGGATTGAGCAAAAAGCGGTTTTGTGAAGAAAAAGGCATAGTAAAATCAGTTTTTCATTATTGGTACAAGAAGTACAGGGAAGAAGA
>DNTA01000179.1 GCA_003500135.1 Cytophagales bacterium
GGGACCTGCAGTTTTGTATGGTGGGAGCGCCTGCAAAACGGAATGGTGTTTGGAATCCCCAATATGTGGGTAAAAGACATAGGTGGTGAAGTGCTGGAAAATAATCAGCTGGAACCCGATATAAAGGTTAAAAATGGATTTAAAAAGATCGTCGATGGCCAAGATGAACAAATTGTAGCAGCTGTGATGTTTCTTTTAGAGGAGTGTAAATAAATATCAAAATGTAATGAGTGAATGAAAAATGTTGTAAATCAAATCCTGACAGTAGTAGACATCATTTAACTCAGACTGGAACGTTAAAATATTATTTTAGAATATTATGTCAAATCCATCAGGGGAATTGAAATGAATTGTGCGTTCCGATAAGGATCGTTGCTTTAGACATGAATTTTTTAAGCCCTGAAATCTTTTAAGATTTTGTGGAGCAATACATGTTTTGGAAGTAATACAAAAAGGGCTGAGAGTTCAAATAATGAATCTCAGCCCTTTTAGCAAGATATTGACCGTAGTCAACAACTGCTCCAAATTACCGTTCGGTTGCCTTCCGTCATTTTAAAAGGTAAACTTTTAAAACCACTTCTCAATCTTTCAAACTTCGTTGACCTGAGCCTTACTAAATTCCAACTTCCCTTCTCAAGACCGGGAACCTTCGCTCCGGCTTCCTATCTCTCATTTGGTAAAACTAAGGTAGGATATATTTCTATTTCTACCAATATTTTGACCTTCTGATTTTCAACAACTTTTGCACATAGTTATACCATAGTTATCAACAGGTTATTAACAATTTAATTGGCTTATTCCTAACCCGTGCTTTGAGGTTTTCTTGTATGTATCGGATGCTTTTTTATTGTGTATCTTGAATAATGTGGCGTCATATACGCATATGAATTATTAGTTTAGTGAAGAGGTTTTAACCTTTAGATCAAATATTATGAATCAATACCCGAATTAAATTATTTCAACATCAAAAGTGTTTAATATATAACAAGTAGTCAGATCATAGCTGTCACTTAATCCAACTCAGCACTTCATATGAACATTTTTTCGTATTTGAATAAAGAGCACACAGTAGCCAAAAAGGGTTACAATCGTTGGCTGGTTCCACCGGCTGCTCTCTCCATCCATCTTTGCATAGGTCAGATCTACGCCTAAAGCGTTTTCAATAAGCCCATGACCCAGATCATTGGCATACAGGCGCCAGCGCTTAGTGACTGGAAGCTAACAACCATCGGGTGGATATTTTCCATTGCCTTATTCACTTTAGGTGCCTCTGCGGCAATTTTCGGCAAATGGTTGGAACGTGTAGGTCCCAGAAAGGCGATGGTCGCCTCAGCATTATGCTTCGCCGGTGGCTTTTTTATTGCTGCTTTAGGTATTCATTTGCATCGTATCGAGTTGATTTATTTCGGACACGGTGTAATTGGTGGTATAGGCCTTGGCCTGGGCTATATTTCACCTGTGTCGACCCTGATCAAATGGTTCCCTGACAAGCCTGGTATGGCCACTGGTATGGCTATTATGGGATTCGGAGGTGGCGCCATGATCGCCTCGCCTTTGTCCGTGTCATTAATGGATTTGTTTAGTTCTTCCAGTTCCACTGGTGTTGCACAAACCTTCTTAATAATGGGCATCCTATATTTCTCACTTATGATGTTTGGTGTCATAACTGTTCGTATACCTCCTCCTGGACGGAAACCGGATCATTATGGCATGTCTTCTTCAATAACCTATTCAATAACCATGTATATTATGGCTGTACTTCTATTGGTGGGGTTGATTTGCAATTTGTTAATCAAACCTGTTCACTCTAAATATTTTATGGGTCAACAGACGAAAGAGCATTAAATTCCTTGATTTTTCAGGAATCATAAAAGATCAGGAAATAAATATTGAATATCAATATGGAAAATCATGAAAATTAGCCTGAAATCAATCATTTACAGGGGCATAGTTTTTATTCCCCTGGCAAGGGGAATTACGCAAACCATTATAAAGTCTTGAGCACTTTTTAATTAAAGCATTTGTCAATGTGTTTGGCAAAAAGACTTGACTCACTTTTCAGTAAAAACACATACTGTACTTTGGATATATGTAGAGGACTTTAATTATCTCAATCAAGTGGTATGGTGTTACAAGGTGCACATGGTTTGATTTATAGGTGATGTATATAAAAAATAAGAACTCTTTCAAAAGCAATTATTTTTCCATAACCAACACCACCTTATTCCAGTCTGCTGCTGCATTGATTACTTCCCTGAATTGATCAAACTTTTCTGCCGGATACGTTAGTTGATCGTAAAACTCATCAATTTGTATCACGATTTTCCCGTCCTCAATCTCATAGGTGCTGTCAAAATTAAACAGTAGACGGTCCCCTTCATAAACCTGTTCTTTTTTGACCAGGTTTTCGGGGTTTTGAATGGTGTATCCCTCCGGAAGATTGATGGTGATCTTTCGGTCATATCCTCGATTATACCCGTTGTCCACTGGCAATTTACGTTCATCTTCCTGGTACATTTCAGATTGCGGCCCTATTAATTCACCAACTTTAAATAAAATCACATTACCCGCATTTTCAATGTAACTTTCAGAAGTATAGATACTACTCACTTCAAACTCATCTGTCCAGTTTTGATATTCGGTGTTTTTTTGAACCACGTCGAGGGATTCGATCTCTGCATCAAGTGCAAAATATTTTACAATTTCATCCAACATTTTCTTACGGTCGTCCTCGGGCAGCATCATCAAAGCGGTTTTATAATATTGTGCATTGTATCCTTTAAAAACACGATCAATGTGCACCCTGTTTTTAGTCATATCTTCTGTGAACTCAACATTTATTATCATATTGTCCTGATAGCTTTCTTCCGGTATGTACTTAATATGGGCTACCGGGTAAATATAGCTTTGGATTGGTTCCGGACGGATAAATAAACCTTCCTGCGTTTAGCGCCAGGATAATTAAAAGTGTTTTGATCATAACGAAAAAAATAAGAAATAGAACATTTCGTGTAATAATAATGATTTTTTTGAAACTGTAAAAGTTAGAATACAAATGACTTATGTTGCATAAACTAACGAAATTTTATAAAAATGCTTTTAATATTACCTCGTCTCTTTGATATCACTATTGCTGGTTTTACTTTATTTTTTTAATTAGATTTCATAATATTTTTAAATCAGGTAGAGATCAACACAAAACCCTATGATTGACCTAGCCATAAATGAAGTATACAAACGCGATCAAAAGGTGTTTATACCCGATTTTGGCGCTGTTTTCTATTCTGAAGCAAGTGATTCCATCGACTTCAATGAACTATTAACTTTTGATGACGGCAAGCTGATTGCCGAGATCCAGAAACAGGAATATCTGAGTGAAGAAGACGCCCGTAGGGCTCTTGAGGAGTACTTAGTTAGCGTAAAAAGTACATTGGACCAGGGTAAATCGTATTTCCTGGGCGGAATAGGCTATCTGAGTAAAAACGATGAAGGTGCACTGGTGATGCAAAAAACAAAAGGTACCGGGGAGGTAATAACTGAACCTGAGGCAGATAACAGTAGCGAGATCGAAGAAGAAATTCCTGAGGAAGCCAATGATACGGATCAGGCTTCTGAAGAAGATGATCCGAATGAACTCGAGGCGCCTTACGTTTTCGAAACCGGCAAAAAACCATTTGAAGAAGAGCAGGCCGAAGAGGTTACAGCAACGTCTACGGAAGAGCAAAATGATGATCCTTTTGAATCAGATGAAGAAAGTTATCCGTTTGGTGCGGAAATAGAAGAAGAGTTAAAGGAAGACAGTTCCGGCAATTGGCAAAAAGCGCTTTGGGTAATTATTCCACTGGCTTTGATAGCGCTCGTAGCAGCATACTATTTTGTTAATGGAGGTTTTGGATTCGAGAAATCTGCTGATCAGAATATTGCCGATAGCAGGATTGAAAAAACGGATATAAAAACGGATAATGGATCCGATCCCGATGCTAAAAATGAAGAAGAACCTTTGATAAAGGACAAAGATGAGGCAAACATGGAAGGTTCGGGTGATAGTGAAAAAGAGAAGGAGATAGCCCCTGTACTTACCAAGCCTGAAAATCTGGAAAATAATGCACAGAGAACCAGTCCAACGATAAGTGCAACCGGCAAAATGTACAGCCTCGTGATGGGCAGCTTTAAAGTGGAAAGTAACGCCGATAACTATGCCCGGTCATTGAATGAGCGTGGCATGGATGTGGATAAATTTGAGGGTTTCAACGATTTTTATTTTGTCGGAATAGAACAAATCGATGGCAAGGAAAAGGCATTGGAGCAATTAGGTGAGGCCCGGTCGCTCGAGCCAACAGCATGGATTATCCGTAAACAATAGCCATCAGGATATAAAAATAAAAAGGGACGTTCAGCGTCCCTTTTTATTTTCTATTTCACCTGGCTCATAACTACTGCATCAAATATCCGGTCACCCAGGTATTTGCGTATCCACATCATGGGTTTGGCAAATTTACCTGCGGCATAGCGGGTTTTAGGCTTACGAGAGCGCACGATCTTCGACAACAACCTCGTGATCACCTCCGGCGACGAGGACTGCCCTTTGGCATACGATTTTTCCGTTGCACCCGCTACTGCATTGGCCATTTTGGCATAGGGCCCGCTACCTGACCGATCCAGAAGCGGCTGATGCATCACATCCGCAAACTCAGTTTTGATTATCCCCGGTTCCACGATCACCACATCGATGCCAAATGGCTTCAGTTCAAGTCTTAAACAATCGGACCAACCTTCCAATGCATGTTTGGTACTGTGATACCACGCACCCATTGGCGTATACATTTTACCACCCATCGATGATATATTGATGATTTTGCCCGAATGCTGCTCACGCATGTGGGGTAGCACTGCTTTGGTAACCGCCGCCAGACCGAAGATATTTACTTCATACTGCCTTCTGGCATCATCCAATGTGGTATCCTCTACAGCGCCATAAACGGCATACCCGGCATTGTTGACCAGTACATCTATTCTGCCTTCATTTTTGATGATCGTATCAACCGCCTTTTTTACACTGTTTTCATCTGTAACATCAAGGGGTAGGGCATGACCGCCGGCTTTTGTGAGGTCCTCCATCTGCTGAACGCGACGGGCAGCGCCGTATACAATATGGCCCTCTTTAATAAGTTGTAAGGCAGCGTCTTTTCCCATGCCGGAAGAAGCGCCTGTAATGAAAATTACCTGTTTGTTTAATTGAGACATAATGCTGTGTTTTTATGTGAGTACTTACTTATTGTACATTTAAAATTTTTTAAACTTCATATTTGGATCGCAGGAAACTAACCTGTCCTTCGAGGTCAAAGTCGGGATCGAGGAAAAAATGCAGGGCCATACCATCCAGGTTAATGAGTATCAACTCAGCCTCTTTAGCAGGTTGAGCATAGCCCAGCTTTTCAAAAGCATTTCTCAGCGCCATATGAAGCGGCTCCATCTTTTTACCGCCATAGCGCTCTGTTTCCCACTTGATCTTGTATTGCAGTTTCCAGAAGTGGGCTTCTTTGGGGTTTTTTTTCATCACCTGACCTATTTCCAGCGTTTTGCGAATCACCTCTTTGGGCTCCGATTCCATCACGATATCGGCAAAGAGCACTTTGGCCTGTTTTTCACCTTCCTCCAAAATGGCATTCAAAAGCCCTTCTTTGTTTCTGAAGTGCCTGAATATCAGCCCTTCAGATACGCCAGCTTCTTTTGACACTTTACTGGTAGATGTGGCGTTGTACCCGTCGTTGGTAAACAACGTAAGGGCGGCTTTTAGTATTTTTTCCTTTTTCTCTGTCATAAGTGAGTGATTACTTACAAAAGTACCACACGCGATTGACATATAAAAGGTTGTGCTACTATTATTTTTTTAAACAAAATGTTCTTTAATGCTATTATGGTTATATGCCAATTAAAAAGATTAAGCCAGGACCCGGGCAAGAATCAGTTTGGGACTATCCGAGACCGCCAAAGCTCGAGCCATTTAAGGGAAGTATAAAGATCATTTTTGCAGGTGATGTGATTGCCGAATGTCAAACTGCCTACAGGGCGCTGGAAACCAGCCATCCACCAACTTATTATTTGCCCCCGGATGCTTTTAAAACCGGTGTTTTGATAGCTGTAGAAAGAACTTCGTATTGTGAATTTAAGGGGATGGCCCATTATTTCGATATTGCGCATAAGGGCCGGATCGCAGAATATGCGGCCTGGTCGTACCCGGATCCCAATAAAAACTTTCTACCCATACAGAATTACATATCAGTGTACGCACATCTTATGGAGGCCTGCTATGTCAACGATGAAAAAGTGAAGGCCCAGGAAGGAGGCTTTTACGGAGGTTGGGTCACGGATAATATCGTGGGTCCGTTTAAGGGTGCACCGGGAACATGGGGCTGGTGAAAACATGTTTTGAACTATCATAAAATATTGATAAATAGTGTTTTAAATTTGTTTAACAAGATTTTACTTTAATTGTAATGCTGCAAAAACATATATCAGAAGCTATGCGGGCATGCATCTCAATGGCGCACAAAAAGGGTACACCATTTGGGGCGGCACTGATCAACGATGAGGGCGCCATTATTTGCCTGGCGGCCAACAGCAGCTCTTCCGACGGACCCATTGCACACGCTGAACTGAATGTACTGCAAATGGCACATAAAGATAAGATTCATGCTTCCACGCTTCATTTGATCACAACATGCGAACCGTGTGCGATGTGCACAGGGGCCGCCATATGGAACCGGGTCAAAAGCATCTACTATGCAGTTTCCATAGAAGAAGCAGCTAATTATCTACCACAAATACATATGAGCTGCTCAGATATTGTTCAAACCGCGCATTATCAACCTGAAGTTTACCCCGGAATTTTGCGTGCTGAGGCAATTGAACTTTTCAGATAATTGCTACTCCGGTAAAGTGACTGTAAGATTCTTTTTTCAATGGATATCCGATAATACCCGGATTGTTTTGCCATTAACCGTTTTACCAAATGGATTTTTAAACAATTAATTATATTTTCATGCTTGCTTAAAATTAGCTTCACTATGAAAAACTATAAACAATACTTTTTTCTGGTGCTGATCATTGCATTGGCATCGCTGGGGCTCAGGGCCCAGAATAAATCTGACGGTCAGATACAGATGGCTGATTCGGTATTTAAAGGGTTGAAACTCCGAAGCATCGGACCCGCTTTTATGTCGGGCAGGATCGCCGATATCGCCATTCATCCCGAAGACGAAAATACCTGGTATGTCGCCGTAGGTTCCGGAGGGGTTTGGAAAACAGTCAATGCGGGGGTCACATGGACGCCGATTTTTGACGACCAGAGCTCGTATTCGATCGGATGTGTCACGGTCGATCCCAATAATCCGCATACCGTATGGGTTGGAACAGGAGAAAATGTAGGCGGTCGACATGTCGGCTATGGAGATGGAATATACAAAAGCATGGACGGTGGTAAGCACTGGAAAAATATGGGGCTTGAAGCTTCAGAGCACATATCCAAAATCATGGTCCATCCTGAAAATTCCGATGTGGTATGGGTAGCTGCCCAGGGGCCGTTGTGGAAAAAAGGCGGCGAACGTGGCCTGTATAAAACAACAGACGGCGGTAAAACCTGGAAAAAGACGCTCGGAGATAATGTCTGGACCGGCGTTACCGATATTCTGATCGACCCGCGCAACCCGGATGTGTTATATGCTGCTACCTGGGACCGGCATCGAAACGTGGCAGCCTATCTGGGTGGTGGGCCCGGCACAGGTATCCACAAAAGTACCGATGGTGGTGAAACGTGGATGGAACTGACAGAAGGCCTGCCGGAAGACTATATGGCCAAGATTGGTCTTGCTATTTCACAGCAAAACCCCGATATCGTTTATGCGGCCATAGAGCTCGATCGCCGCACCGGAGGCGTTTACCGTTCCGCCGATGGTGGCATGACCTGGGAAAAGCAGTCTGACGCAGTAGCCGGCGCTACAGGACCTCATTACTATCAGGAGCTGTATGCCTCGCCGCACCATTTTGACCGGCTTTACCTCGTCGACAACCACATGCAGTATTCTACCGATGGTGGCAAAACATTTAAGCGCCTGAATAATGCACATAAACATGGCGATAACCACGCCATTGCCTTCAAAAAAAGTGATCCCGATTATTTACTGGTCGGTACGGATGGAGGTGTGTACGAAAGCTTCGACCTGGGTGACCATTGGAGGTTTATGGAAAACCTGCCCGTGACTCAGTTTTACAAGGTGGCGGTGGATGATGCCGAACCTTTTTACAATATCTATGGTGGCACGCAGGACAACAGTACGCAGGGCGGCCCTTCACGAACCGACAATGTACACGGCATTCAAAACTCAGACTGGCGGGTCATTTTGAACTGGGATGGTCATCAGCCGGCTACGGAGCCGGGAAATCCCAACATCATGTATGGGGAACGACAGGAAGGAAATATTTCAAGAATAGATCTTACTACCGGAGAAGTAGTGGACATTCAGCCTCAGCCCGGTCCCGATGAAGGTCCGGAGCGATTTAACTGGGATGCCCCTATATTGGTAAGTCCTCACCAGCCTTCGCGGATCTATTTTGCTTCACAACGCGTTTGGCGATCTGACAACCGCGGTGATAAATGGGAGGCGATATCAGGTGACCTGACCCGCAACCAGAACCGCATTGAGCTGCCCATTATGGACCGCAAGCCGAGCTGGGACAATGCCTGGGACTTCCTGGCCATGTCGAATTACAATACCATCACCTCCCTCGCCGAATCGCCATTGCAGGAAGGTTTGATCTATGCCGGAACGGATGACGGTTTGATACAGGTAACCGAAAACGGAGGGGAAAGCTGGAGGAAGATCGAAGTGGGAAGCCTTCCCGGCGTGCCTTCCACCGCTTTTGTCAATGATATAAAAGCTGATTTGCACGATTTAAACACCGTATATGTAGCGCTCGATAATCACAAATTCGGCGATTTTGAGCCTTATCTGCTGAAAAGTACCGACCGAGGTAAGTCCTGGACTCCTATCAAAGGAAATATTCCGGACAGAACTCTAGTATGGCGGGTGGTACAGGACCATGTTAAGCCCGGACTGATGTTTGCCGCCACGGAATTTGGCATTTACTTCACTGTCGATGGAGGTACAAAATGGACAAAACTTGAAGGAGGAGCGCCCACCATTTCTTTCAGGGACCTGGCCATTCAGAAGCGCGAAAATGACCTGATCGGAGCTTCTTTCGGACGTGGTTTTTATGTATATGATGATTACAGCGCCCTGAGGGAAGTTTCGGAATCGCAGTTGCAGGAAGAAGCGACCTTGTTTCCGGTGAGAAAAGCCTGGTGGTATATCCCAAGGTCACATTTGAGTTTTGGTGACGAAAAAGGTTCGCAGGGAGCCGATCACTTCGTGGCGCCCAATCCTGATTTCGGTGCTCTGATCACCTATTACCTAAAGGATAACATGAAGACCAAAGAGGAAATGCGCCAGGAGAAGGAAAAGCCATTACGTAAAAATATGCAGGACGTGCCCTTTCCAGGATGGGACAATTTAGCAGATGAAATGAATGAAAAGGACCCCGCTGTTTGGATAATTATCACCAATGGCGATGGAGAGGTGATAAGGCGCATCAGCGGGCCGACAGAAAGCGGTTTTCACCGCATTGCATGGGATCTGCGTTACCCGGCGCCCCAGGCGATTGACCCTGCTTCAGTAGATGAAGAGGAAGAGGAAGAAGATGGCGACGAGCCCGCCGGTTTAATGGTTGCCCCGGGCGCCTACTATGCCACGCTTTACAGCGAAAAGGAAGGTAATATGAGAAAGCTTTCGGATGCCGTGGAGATCAAAGTGGAGCCGCTCCGTGAGGGTGTGCTGGAAGGAGCTCCTGACGATGTAGTGGCAGGATTCTGGCGCGATTACGAAGGCCTGGTAAGCCGTTCTTCAGCATTAAATCTTGAATTGAGTAAAGGCATGCAGAAATATAAGGCACTGGAGCTTGCACTTAAAAGGGCGCAGGCAACACCTGGTGAACTTGACAACCGGCTATTTGCCTTACGCGACCGGTTGAAAAAGCTCGATCATGACCTGAATGGCAATGTGGCCAAAAGACAAGTGGGTGAGAAGACCATGCCTACCGTTGCCGAGCGCATTTTTGCCATCAACAGGGGTATCACGCATTCAACCTATGGTCCGACGGATACACATAAAGAAACCTACACTATCGTTGTGGATGAACTGAATGCCCTTGAAGGGGAGATGGCTTCCATCAAGGAAGGTTTGTCCGAGCTGGCAGATGACCTTGAAGCTGCCGGTGCACCTTCGGTAGAAGACTGATTTAATAATAATTTTACCATAACCGCCGTAGTGGATTGCAAAGTCTCGCTACTGCGGTTTTTTGTTGCTTGGCTGACAATTAACAACACCTTTATCGTCATTGCTTGCATTTTACCGGATTTGCCTGCATTTTATATCAAAATCAAACAAACCATGCAACAATTCGATCACATCATTGTCGGCACGGGACAGGCCACCGGCACACTTTTAGGGCGCCTCATAGGATCCGGCGATACAATAGCCGTAATAGAAGGCGGAAAAGTAGGGGGCAGTTGCGTCAATTATGGCTGCACACCGACCAAGACATTAGTAGCATCGGCTAAAGCCTATCACAAAGCGCAAAGTGGCGCTACCTATGGGTTTGAATCTGTAAAACCCAGGCTGGACTATGCGGCTGTCCGACAACGCATGAACGAGATCAGATACGGAAGCAGTGAGGGATTAACCAACTGGATGGAGTCAACCGATAATGTGAACCTGTTTAAAGGTTGGGCTACTTTTGTTGAAGAAAAAGTGTTGGAAGTAGAAGGTAACACCTTGAAGGGCAATAGGATATACATCAATGTAGGTACGCGACCAATGGCCCCGCCCATCAATGGTTTAAATGAAGTCACCTGTCTGGATAGCGCCGGTGTACTGGACCTGGAAGAACTTCCCGAACATCTCATCATCATAGGTGGTGGTTATATTGGAATGGAGTTCGCCCAGGTCTACAAACGATTTGGCAGTAAGGTGACGGTAATCCAGCGTGCAAAACAGGTGATGCCGAAAGAAGATAAAGATGTAGCAGAAACCATTAAGGAATTTTTAGAAAAAGAAGGGGTAAAAATCCATTGTAATGCCCATGCCCATGCAGTTAAGGAAAAAAATGGGGGGATAGAACTGGAAATCGAAATGGGTGGACAAACAAAACAAATAGAAGGTTCGCATTTAATGGTAGCGGCAGGAAGAAAACCTAATTCCGATACCTTATCGCTTGAAAAAGCAGGTATCAAAACCAACGATCACGGGTTTATTGAGGTCAATGAATATTGTGAAACCAATGTCCCAGGTATTTTTGCCGTTGGCGATGTGAACGGCAAAGGCGCTTTTACCCATACCTCCGTTAATGATGCCGAGATAGTGATCTCCAAGCTACAGGAGGGTGATCGCAAGCTATCCGACCGGATACCTATATATGCACTTTTTACTGATCCGCCGTTGGGCCGCGTTGGCATGACGGAAAAAGAAGCGCTGGAGCAAAAAGGAAAAGTACTACGGGCCATCAAACCGATGTCGGAAATCAGCCGGGCCAAGGAGATGAGTGAAACTACCGGCTTCGCGAAGTTGTTGGTAGATGCCGATACCGACCTGATTTTGGGCGCTGCCATTTTAGGTCCCGGTGGCGACGAGATCATCAACATGTTCGCCACGATCATGCACAGCAATATACCCTGCCGTCAGTACCGCAAGGTGGTGCTGGTGCATCCCACGGTTTCCGAACTGATGCCCTGGGTGCTGGATCGGCTGGAATTGGTGGAAAAGTGATGGGGCAAAGTTTGCTCTTGCCGATGTAAATCATGCATTGGCCATCCGGAAGTACAATCCGGCAAAGTCAAAGTATGCTCTGTGCAGCTCTAAGTACGCTCTGTGTAGTTTAGAGTATGTATAATGTAATCCAAAGTATGCCTTATGGAAGTCACGGAAATATAGTTTCCGTTGCTTAATATAAGCTCATTTCGGTTAAAAGCATGTTCTTAAAAAGGTAAAAACTATTTTTTTAATAGATTAATATTACTAAGGGCAAAATAAAATATGCTCCTAACATATTTTATTTTGTTGACTATTATCTCTGTTTTTTCGTAGTGTTTGAAAATCAACAACAAAGATACCGAGACGGATTCAGTGGTAAATGAATTCATTTTCATTGATCTAAAAGAAAATGAAGGATGTCAAGTGTTTTGACCGCTGTATAAGATAAAGATAGTTAAATTTTCGATAAAAAATGTGCCATTTACCAATGGCACATTTTTTTGTTTTTCAAATTTTTAAATTAATAGCTTAAAAATATACGCCTTTCATTGGTGTTGTTCTTTTGGCATATAGCCTTATTATAAATTATAAACCATTTACACTTATAGGTATTCTATTGAATACAACATCTCCGTTATCAAAGATTATTCGTACACCGATTGCTACTGGAAAGTTAGATTCTGCTGTCAATCTTTTATTAGTAGCGTTTTTAAAGGAGGAAAGTTCTTTAAAAAACACATTGATATCATCTTTGCAAATAACAGCAGCTTCTATTTTAGAAATATCATTTTGGATAGAAGGATTAATTTCCAAAACATCTTCAAAGAAACCTGTTGGTGTTGTCACTTCTAATTCACATGAAAAATTAAAGTTTTCAAATTTACAAACTCTATTTGTATTAACCTGTGCTCTTCTGTTATAATTCATTACACCCCAAGATATATCATTTATTGCTTTACCTTGCTTGTTGTTAATTGCATCAGTTCTAAAATAAATGGGAATGCTGCCATCCGGACTTCGTTGATTTAAAGTGCCAGTAAGCGAAACATTTCCGGTTAAAGATATTCTATAATCCGGATATTTACCAGATGTAGTTAAGGCATCAATAAATCCTGCAGCAGAACTTATAATGGATAAAGGATTAAGATCAAGACTTTTTACCGCATCGAACCACTTTTTATCTCCTTTGTATTTTATGTTACTCAACAATTTTGAAGCGTGTGTCGTAGCTTTATAAGTACCATTTACCAAGTTTTTTGGCATATAAATGGCTTGAGCTGAACCTTCCAAGGATAAATCACCGTACAATGTTTGTTCAAAAATCACGTATTCTTCTATAAATATACGAAACCTAGCATTTTGAAGGACATTAGGGTCAAACCCTTGAACATTAAATTCTCCAACCATCCAATCAAAGGATCCTGCTTCAGTTATTGCTATCTGTCTGTAGTCTGCAAACTTTAATATATCAGGCGGTGTAACAGTTCCATCTAAAGCCAATGTTAAGGCCTGATATGATTCGGACGAACTTTCAGTTTCCAAAACACACACCCTCATTATGCCTCTAAATTTATTATAAAGAACAATGTAGGGATTAGCAGGTGCGGATTGAGGTATACCGAAATCTCGAGCTACAAGTATCCACCCTTCTGATTTTTTAAAATCGATATTTTCAGGATTTGCATTTCCAAATACTGGATCACTATAAAAGGGATTAGTTGTCTCTCTAACTTTCGGTCCGTTTCCAATATCATAGTATACCGTCCATTCACTGTTTTCCCAATTCCAATCTGGGTTCAAGTTTGGATCACCTGGGTGAATTGGTCTTGTTGTGCTTTTCTGAAATTTTATTTCGGGTACGGGTTTTACCGATTCTTCCTGCGTGCAAGAAAATACAGAAAGGATAATAAGAAAGAATATTGCTTTTTTCATGATATTTTGTTTAAAATTGATTGTTGATTACAATCAAATTCCGTACAGGAATACAATTGTATAAATTTGGTTTGACAGGTATTTTGAAGTAATAATTTCAAGGGGGTCTGATGCATTTTGGAAATTCAAAAATCAAACTCACAGCAAAATTTGAAGGCCCGAATTGATAATAATGCAATAGTTGAAATACATAATTATTATTGTTTTCTAAGATATAATTAAACATATTTCAGATTTAGTTATTTATTATAAGACATCTATTATATTATACCCAAATCTGAATTTTGTAAACAAATGGATTTTTCTTTACGTTGTGAAAACTGTTAATATGGGCTTTAAATCACTTTTTTCGGAGTAAAAAAAAGATTTGGAGAATTCACTTCAACTAATCAGGCAAAACCTTAAGGAGGGAGATAATAGTGAGATTGCAAGAATTTTCACTGAACATGGAGACTATTGTATCCGAACATTAATTCGAAATACTAATTGTAGCAAGCAAGATGCCGAAGATATACTTATGGAGTCTGTTTTAAATTTCAGGGATAAAGTTGTCTCAGGAAAGGTGACTTATCTCACCAGTATCAGGCAGTATATCTATTCAACTTGCTACAATATGTGGCTGAAAGAATATCAGAAAAGAAAAAGAAGAGAAATTGTTGGTGTAGATTTGATTAAATTCTACGTTGAAGAATACTCTGAAACCATGGATACGAGTGAGTATTTTGATAACAAGAAGGCAATGATAAGAATAACAAAAAAGGCAATGGCTACACTAAAAACAAAGTGCAGACGAGTATTAAGCTTGTTCTACGTAGAAAGATACTCGATGAAAGAAGTTGCAAAAATGATGAACTTTGCCAATGATAATGTAGCAAAAACAATCAAATCCCGATGTTTCAATACGCTAATTGCCGAGGTAAAGAGAATTCAGGAAAAAGAAAAAATTAGACTTTGATATGCCATTGACAGATGAGGAAATTGAATTGATCAACGAGTTTTCACAAGGGTTGGCCTCTGAAAAGTTGACAAAAAAATTCATGAGTAAATACAATAGTAATAAGGAATTTCGAGATGAGGCAAAATTAAGGTTGTCGGTTATTGCCATCATGCGTGCAGAGGAACACAATAATAGAATTTCAGAAATGAGAGCTATATATAAGAGTACCAAAGTAAGGAAAAGTGCTCGTAGATACTACTGGATTGCAGCGTCTTTGTTGTTGGTAATATGCTCAATTTTATTAATCAAATCCATTAATAGACCACATGAAAAATTATTTAACGCATATTATAAGCCATATCCCGGTGAGGTTATAGAGCGGGGTCATTCACAAAAATTAATAAGTAAAGTTTTACAAGATTATATAAAAGGGGACTATGAGGCAGTTGTTTTTGAGTTGTCATCTAGAAGTAATTTGTCGGATTCATTATATTTTTATTTAGCAAACTCCTATTTAAATCTTGGAAAATATTCCAAAGCAAAGAGTTCATTTAAGCAAATTGGCAAAGGAAGTACTTATCACATTTCCAGCCAATGGTATATTGCATTAATCTATCTTCATGAAAACCAACTTGATAGTTGCGAAATAGTGCTAAAGAAATATAGCGATACACCCTCTGTATATCAACATAAAATGAGATCACTGTTAACTGACTTAAATCAACATTGATTCAGTTAGTATTTTATTGTTTACGATTCCCAAACCAACTATAAACAATCCATCCTATACCAGTAAGAAGAAAAGAAATAGTCACCCAAATATACCAGTCTAATGAATTTGATACGATAGGCCTTGTATTTCCATTTACCACAAGTCCCGCCCAGTAATATGGGCTTGAAGCAATTTCAGGGGCTGTTTCCATATATGACAGCTTTGCCATTCGTAGTGATTCGCTTTTGCTATAGCCTTCAGATAGATTTCTATAAAATTCTTTAATTATTTCACTGGTGCTTTTGTCACCCACTGGCCACAAGCTCATTACTACACTATTCGCGCCTGCATAAAAAAAAGTATTGGCCAAACTAATCATTCCCTCACCGTCAACCAGTTTGCCAACTCCTGTATTACAAGCACTTAACACTACCATTTCAGCATTTAGTCTTTGGAATTGAATTTCGTAGCCATATAAAACTCCGTCTTGTAAGGTATCATGTGGAACTTTTGAAAAAAGAACCCCGGAATTCATAGGATCATTGAAGTCATTAATTGAATGGGTAGCAAGATGCAAAATATTAAAATTATCGGCGTTTAATACAAAATTTGTTTCACTGGCTTCAATTCCTGTTTGTTGCACTTTATCAAAATAATTCCCTATATTTTGTATCTCGGTTAGTGTGTGATTCAATTCTGGTAGCGGTGACCATTGGATACTATTTTTTACTCTGCTATTTGTATTATTAAACTGCGGTGATATGGCAAGAACTTGATTTTGAAAATTCTGACTTCTCTGATTTAAAATACTCAGAATATTTGCGGAATACGTATATTGAATATTGTTGTTCCTAATCAAATAATCAATGTTCGAATAGGATACTAAATCTTTTGTCTCTCGAACCAATAGTTCAAAAGGAATCAAATTTAAGTATCCATCAGGTGAAATGATCAGATTCATTCCTTCAAGTTTATGCGAAAATGGTTGAATGATTTTTTGGAATGCGATGTTTGCTATTTTCTGAAACCTTTTGGGATCGCTTAATGCATTGGATTTAGAGTAACTAATATAATTCCTCAAAGAATCAATAATATCTTTTGTTCCCTTTTTTTCTAGCTTGAAAAAGAACAAATCATCTCTTTGCAATAAGAATGCGAATAATTCTTCACCAGTATCAAAATAATTTATCAACAATTCATTTTTCTTCAGTTTAATATCCGGAAAGGAGCCCAATTTCACATTACTATTTCCAAATATGTTATCATTTATTCCAGATAATAATTGATCTCGTCTTATCAATAAGTTCGTAATACTGGTATTGATCTCGAACTGCTTAGCGGAATCTAAACTATTATTGTTTTTTCGTGCTTGATAATAAGATAGCAACTGTTGCGTATCACTTAGCTCATTATACAATGAAGTATGATTTTCATCCTGTAATTCACGGTTGTTTAGAGAATTGAAAAGTATATATGCCTT
>DNTA01000232.1 GCA_003500135.1 Cytophagales bacterium
AGTCAACTACGAAATGGGCCACGAATTTTGCGATTTTAATATTTTTATGCCATAAAATTAAATAAAAATAAAAAATTTGCAATACTTTGAGTAGTTAAAATGAGTTATTGGGTTTTGAAAATGCTAAACCTTAGAGCGTTTTGTTGGAAAAATGGTAATGTGTGAGGATAGCAAATGAGTAGTTTGCAAAGGATATTACATTGCTTATCAAGCCATAACAATACAAAACAAAAAATAAATAGGGCCCATTTTAAGGGCCCTACTACTATTTCTGAAGTTTTTTGTATTTTAATCTATGCGGAGTATCATCACCCAATCTTTTCTTTCGGTTTTCTTCATACTCTGTAAAATTCCCCTCGAACCAATATGTTTGAGAGTTCCCTTCGAAAGCTAAAATGTGCGTCGCAATTCTATCAAGAAACCAGCGGTCGTGACTGATAACCACAGCACATCCAGCGTAGTTGTCGAGTGCATCTTCCAGTGCGCGAAGTGTGTTGACGTCCAGGTCATTTGTCGGTTCGTCAAGTAATATCAAATTAGCGCCCTGTTTTAAAGAAAGAGCGAGGTGCATTCGATTTCTTTCTCCACCTGACAGGTCTTTTACTTTTTTACATTGATCCGTTCCGTTAAAATTAAACTTGCTTACATAGGCCCTGGAATTGATTTCTTTACCACCTAGCATTATTAGTTCATTTCCTTCGGAAATGGTCTCCCAAACATTTTTCCCAGGGTCAAGTGACTGATGTTCCTGGTCAAGATAAGCTATTTCCACAGTTGGGCCCACGTCAAAGGTTCCGCTATCTGGTTTTTCATTTCCCGTAATAAGTTTAAAGAGCGTGGTCTTTCCTGCTCCATTCGGTCCAATTACACCAACTATACCGCCTTGTGGCAGGGAAAAACTGAGGTCTTCGAAAAGTAATTTATCACCATAAGCTTTAGAAACATTTTTGGCGTCAATTACTTTTGTTCCCAGGCGTGGCCCCGAGGGGATATACAATTCAAGTTTGTCAATCTTTTCTTTGGAATCCTGATCGAGCAGCTTTTCATAGGCATTAATTCTGGACTTGGATTTGGCGTGCTTTGCTTTGGGCGACATTCTGATCCATTCCAATTCTCTTTGAAGTGTCTTCTGCCTTTTGGATTCTGATTTTTCTTCCTGTGACAGCCTGTTTTCTTTTTGTTCAAGCCAGGAAGAATAATTGCCTTTCCATGGTATTCCTTCCCCACGGTCAAGTTCCAGGATCCAGCCGGCTACATTGTCGAGAAAATACCTGTCGTGCGTAACTGCTATAACTGTTCCTTTATATTGTTTCAGGTGCTGCTCCAGCCAATGTACCGACTCTGCATCTAGATGGTTAGTTGGTTCGTCAAGTAAAAGAACATCGGGTTCTTCCAATAATAAACGGCAAAGCGCCACACGTCTTTTTTCTCCACCCGATAAATGTTCAATCAAAGCTTCCTGAGGTGGACAATTCAAGGCGTCCATTGCCCGTTCAAGCCTGCTATCAAGCTCCCAGGCATTCAGGTTATCAAGTTTTTCCTGAACTTCAGCCTGTTTTTGAATCAGCTTATCCATCTTATCAGGGTCGTTCATTACCGACTCTTCCGAAAAACGAAGATTGATATCTTCAAACTCTTTCAACAATCGCACTGTTTCTCCAACGCCTTCTTCCACTACTTCGCGCACCGTTTTTTCAGGATCGATATGAGGTTCCTGCTCAAACATGCCAACCGTATAACCCGGAGAAAAGGCTATTTCACCCTGATATTCTGTATCTTTTCCGGCGATTATTCTTAACAGGGTACTTTTTCCTGACCCGTTAAGTCCCAGTACTCCGATTTTTGCTCCATAGAAAAATGATAAATATATATCTTTTAAAACTTGCTTTTTTGGCGGATATATCTTACTAATTCCCGCCATGGAAAAGATGATTTTTTCGTCGCTCATATATTTAAATTAAATGAAATGAATTAATAGCTTTTATATGTATATAATTTGTAAAGAACAAAAAACCTTTTATATAATATATCGTTGCAAGTGGGTAACTTTTGTTGTTCGATTGAGCAAAGGTAGAATACTTGCTTAAAATATGGTTTTCAATTAGTTATTATTTGATGTTTTTGTTGTTTGCAAATTTGAAATAAATTTTATTTTTGCACGATTATTAAAAGGGAAAGTTATGTATTGGACATTAGAACTGGCGTCATACCTGGAAGATGCGCCTTGGCCTGCAACCAAGGATGAGTTGATTGATTATTCGATCCGTTCTGGAGCGCCAATGGAGGTAGTGGAAAACCTGCAGGAGTTGGAAGACGATGGTCAGCCCTATGAAAATATTGAAGAGATTTGGCCTGACTATCCGACAAAAGAGGATTTCTTTTTCAACGAAGACGAATATTAAGAGCAAGGCGCTTATTGTGCCTTTTTTCTATATCTTATGATTGCACCGGCAATCCATAAATCTTCAGGTGTAGTAATTTTAATATTTTCGTAACTGCCTTCGAATAGTGAGATTTTGTGACCTGCAGCTTCAGCTACGCTGGCATCATCAGTCATATCAGGTTGTTCATCCAAATTATAGGCTTGCAAGATAATATCGCTTTTAAATGTTTGAGGTGTTTGAATAATGCGATATTTTGATCGATCTACCGCTTTAGTAGTATCCTGATCAGCTTGTCTAATGCTTTCTTTTAATCTTACCGCTGCTACAGCGCTTCCATGAATTTTGGCGATTTGAAATGACGCCCCGATAATTTCTTTATGTATTAAAGGTCTTACACCGTCATGTATGGCAACCACACTGTTTGCAGGTACCTTTTTCAGACCGTTTTTCACAGATTGAAATCTGCTTCTCCCACCAGATACCAACTGATGTGAAATTGAAAAATGGTGTTTGTTGCATAGCTGTTTCCAATACTCCATTTCACTTTCGGGCAATACCACAACAATAGTCAGCGTATCAGAATAAGCATGAAAAGCTTCCAATGTATGCATCAAAACAGGTTTTTTATCAAGTAGAAGAAACTGCTTCGATACTTTACTTTTCATTCGGGTTCCCGTTCCACCCGCTACTATGATGGCATATTCATCCATTATTGATATATTAAAAAAGGGGCAATATTGCCCCTTTCAACGTATAATATTTGCTACTTAAAGGATTAGCATGGCATCGCCATAGCTGAAAAACCTGTATTTTTCTTTTATTGCTTCCTGATACGCCTCCATAATCAAATCATAACCTCCAAATGCACAGGCCATCATTAATAATGTTGATTCGGGCATGTGAAAGTTTGTGATCAGTGCATTACAAATTTTAAATTCATATGGAGGGAAGATAAATTTGTCAGTCCAGCCTTCGCGAGGTTTTAGCCGGCCATTTGCCGAAACTGACGATTCGAGCGCCCGCATGGTGGTTGTACCTACTGAAACGACTCGTTTTTTGTGGTCGAGTGCGTTGTTCACTAATTCAACAGTAGTATCCGGAACCTGGTAATTTTCCGAGTCCATCTTGTGCTTGGTCAAATCCTCCACATCTACCGGTCGAAAACTGCCCAGACCAACATGTAAGGTGATTGGAGTTGTTTCCACACCTTTTATTTCCAAACGTTTTAAAAGTTGTTTTGTAAAATGCAGACCTGCCGTAGGCGCTGCTACTGCGCCTTCGTACTTGGCATAAATGGTCTGGTACCTTTCTCTGTCGGAAGCTTCGGTGTTTCGCTTTATATACTTCGGAAGGGGCGTTTCACCCAATGAATGAATAATTTGCCTTAATTCCTCGTCAGTTCCGTCATATAAGAAACGGATTGTCCTACCTCTTGAGGTAGTATTATCGATCACTTCAGCAACAAGGTCACCTTCTCCAAAATATAGCTTATTACCAACTCTGATTTTCCTAGCAGGGTCTACCAGTACATCCCAAAGCCTCATTTCTTTGTTTAGCTCTCGAAGCAGGAAAACTTCGATTTTGGCCCCTGTTTTTTCTTTATTACCATAAAGCCTGGCAGGAAAGACTTTTGTGTCGTTTACTACGATAACATCTCCATCATCGAAGTATTCGATAATGTCCTTAAATGTTTTATGTTCAATTTTACCGGTGTCCCGATGGACAACCATCATACGTGATTCATCCCTGTTTTCTGCCGGATATAATGCCACCAAACCAGCTGGCAAATCAAACTTGAATTCTGATAATTTCATACTTAATATTACGGTATTAGACGAAATCTAATAATTTGAAATTGAAAAGACTGCAAAGGTAATAAAAGAATAACGAATTTTTATCAGACACAAAAAAATAAATAAAATTGATTTATATAAGATTACTATTTGAGAGTATCAGATTTGCCGTAAATGCCTTGCGGGTAAATCCATTGCGCACCATCCTTTCGTTAACCGGGGTAACTATTGGTGTTTTTACCATAATAGCCGTATTAACGGTAGTAGATTCACTTGAGCGCAGTGTAAAAAACAGCTTCTCCTTTTTGGGAGCTGGAGTTATTTATGTAGAAAAGTGGCCTTTCGTCGGCAGTCCGGATTTTCCATGGTGGAAATACCTGCAAAGACCCGAAGCGACCTATGAAGAATACAAGTTTTTAGAAAAGAATGCTACCTGGCATGATGGTATTTGCATTTTTGCAATCAAAGGCAATTCAACGATCAAACACGAAAATAATAGTGTGGGCAATAAGAACCTTTTCGGGGTCACGTATGGTCATTCAGATATTTTTGAGTTAGAGTTTGAAGATGGAAGGTATTTCTCGAGGCAGGAAATTGAACATGCCAATAATGTGGCAATAATTGGCTCCAAAGTAGCAGAGGGCCTTTTTGGAGATAACAATGCTGTGGATCAAACGATTAAAGTTAAAGGCTTAAAGTTCAGGGTTATAGGCGTGATGAAGGAAGAAGGGGAGAGTTTGCTTGATACCCCCAGTAGCGATGACAATATATTGATACCATTTAACTCTTTCAGAAAGCTTTACTATGTAGGTAAATATAATGGTATTGGTGCCAGAATTGGTCTAAAAGGTAAGGAAAGTGATGAAGACCTGGCCAATCTTGAGGGTGAAATTACCGGATTGATGCGGATCAAGAGAGGTTTAAAGCCGAAAGAGGAAAACAATTTCGAATTGAACAGGCCTGAGGCAATAGCAAATGCCATAGGCAATGTTTTTAAAGTGCTTAAAATCGCCGGTGCAATAATTGGCGGCATATCCATGTTGATTGGAGCCGTTGGGATAGCCAATATAATGTTTGTATCGGTAAAAGAGCGTACCAATATTATTGGTATACAAAAATCCCTGGGAGCTAAGAATTATTTTATTCTTTATCAGTTCCTTTTTGAGTCTGTGGTATTAAGCACAATAGGAGGGGGTGTCGGAATATTTCTGGTGTACCTGGTTACATTTTTGCCTACCGGAACTTTAGAGTTGATGCTTACACCGTTTAATATAATTGTTGGTGTTGGGGTTTCGGCAATCATTGGTATGTTATCGGGTATCATTCCCGCTTCTCAGGGCGCCAATATGGATCCTGTAATTGCAATTAGAACACAATAAAAAGGAGGTTGATCAACCTCCTTTTTTATTACCAAATTGGTTTTTTACGCTTTTTCTGCTGTTTCCTCTGTTTCTACTCCGTTTATATGGGCCCTGATTTTCCCCTCGAGCTCTTCCATCAGCTCAGGGTTATCTATGATCAATTGTTTTACAGCATCACGTCCTTGTCCAAGTTTGTTGTCGCTGTAGGAAAACCAGCTTCCTGATTTTTTGATAATATTCAGCTCTACGCCCAGATCAATAATTTCACCGGCTTTAGAGATGCCTTCTCCATACATTATGTCAAACTCAACCACTTTGAAGGGAGGGGCTACTTTATTCTTTACAACCTTTACACGGGTGCGGTTACCCATTACCTTATCGGCACTTTCCTTTATTTGCCCAATTCTCCTGATATCGAGCCTTACGGACGAGTAAAACTTCAATGCATTACCTCCGGTAGTGGTTTCGGGGTTGCCGAACATTACACCGATTTTTTCACGTAATTGGTTGATGAAAATGCAGGAACAACCTGTTTTATTAATTGTACCGGTAAGCTTCCTCAAGGCCTGTGACATTAACCTGGCCTGAAGGCCCATTTTTGAATCTCCCATCTCGCCTTCCAATTCACCTTTGGGTACAAGTGCGGCAACAGAGTCAATTACAATGATATCTATAGCCCCTGACCGGATAAGGTGTTCAGTGATCTCAAGTGCCTGTTCACCATTATCAGGCTGGGAAATCAATAAATTTTCCGTATAGATACCCAGTTTTTCGGCATAAGTCTTGTCAAAGGCATGTTCAGCATCTATAATGGCTGCCAGCCCGCCTTTTTTTTGCGCTTCAGCTATGCAATGCATGGCAAGTGTGGTTTTACCCGAGGATTCCGGACCGTAAATTTCTACAATTCTGCCCCTTGGTATACCGCCTACTCCCAACGCTATGTCCAAACTGATTGAACCTGTTGAGATTGCCGGAACATCAACAATGTGCTCATCACTGAGTTTCATTACTGTTCCTTTACCAAAGGTTTTTTCAAGTTTATCTATTGTAAGTTGTAGTGCTTTTAGCTTTTCGTTCTTTTCACTCATATCTGTAAATGAAATTGTGGTGTTAAATTTATAGCCTACGCAAAAATAAGAAAAGTGATCGATTACTTTTCCGGGCTTACTTTTTATATTTTCACAAATCTATTATTTACGATTATTTATTCCTAAATTTATTAGTATTATTTGCAATAATATTAGTTGAATAAATCAATGAAGCTACTTAATCGTTTTTTTTTACTCATTTTTTTAGCTTTAATTATTCTTTCAGCTTTTAACTGGGAACTTATATCGTATGCGATAAGCCAGGCAAGGGGTCAGTTGTATATCGTTAACAACGCCATGCCCATTACACAAGTTCTCAACAATGATTCCTTTGAAGATTCTGTTAAACAGAAGGTACGGTTGGTCCAGGATGTGAGATCATTTGCCTTTCATCAACTCGGTTTAAATAAGAATGAAAACTACACAACATATTTTGATCAGAAAGGTCGTGAATTGATGTATGTGGTTACAGCGTGCAAGCCTTATCAGCTTGAAGCACACGAGTGGGAGTTTCCAATATTGGGCGCTTTTTCCTACAAAGGTTTTTTTGATGAAGACAAAGCTGTGGAAGAGGCTGAAAAATTGGAAAAGCAGGGGCTGGATGTCAATATCCGAAATGCAGGAGGGTGGTCCACCTTAGGATGGTTTAAGGACCCCATTTTATCGGGCATGCTCAATCGTAATGAGGCATTGCTTGCAGAGCTTATTATACATGAGCTCACACATGGCACATTATTTGTAAAAGATAGCCTGCGGTTCAATGAAAGCCTGGCCACTTTTGTCGGTGTTGAAGGAACTAAACGGTATCTTGCTGAATATTTTGGCGATTCTTCAGATATTACTGTACGTTATAACAAGCATTTGGAAGAAAAGGCTATTTTTCAGCAGTATGTGCAAAATCAAGCGAAAAATCTACAGCAACTATATCAAAGTATGAATGACAGTTTAAGTATGTCAAAAAGGGAAAAGCTAAAAAATGGATTTTTTACGGATTTTGTTCAGGGGATTGAAGCATTGCCTCTGGAAAATAAAGAAGATCTGATTGCATATTACAGTACACGCAAACTTAATAATACTTTCTTTATGAGATATATAAGGTATCGTGGAGATATACCTAAATTGCAAAAAATGCTGCAAGAGGATTATAATGAACGATTACCTGATATGATTGCTGACCTCAAGAAAAAATTCAAATCTTTATGATCATGAACAAAGTAATGGGATACCTACTGATTGGTGCGTCCATAATTACGGCAGCATTTACACTTGAGATAAATAAATGGCGTAGTGTACCCCAGAAGGTGATCCAGCCCGGGGAATTTATGAAATACAGGGTTCATTATGGTTTTATAAATGCCGGTGAAGCAACTATGGCGATAAG
>DNTA01000028.1 GCA_003500135.1 Cytophagales bacterium
AGGTACAAGGATGATGGCTACTTCTACGAAAAGCACAAAGTATTTTTGTATAAGGAAGATTTTAATAAATTTATTGAGGCACTGAACAACACGGTAAATCATGTGAAAACAGAGCTGCTGCCAGAGGTAGATTTTGCGCAGTTCGATCGTTCTAACGAAGAAGAGAAAGAGACTGAAGATACAAATCTCGGGTCTAACCTCAAGTGGGACTAGAGATTTGCAACCCTTAAATATTACGAGGCCTTTGGAAATTTCTAAAGGCTTTCTTTTTTTCAACAGAAGAATCGTGTATCGATGAGATTTATGAACAAAACTATCATCATTATTGTGGCCATCTTGGCTGGTTTTGTATTTCTTAGTTGGTATTTTTCCGATATTTTCTTTTATCTGGTAGTGTCCATGATCCTGTCCACCATTCTTCGGCCGCTCACCAATTATCTTTCCAATCAGCAATTCTTCAATATGCGCATGCCAAGGGCACTGGCTGTTTTCTTCTCGTTTTTTACGTTGATTTTATTGTTCTCGGTTTTTATAACTATTTTCCTTCCATTGATTTCCAATCAGATTCAGGTATTTTCCAGCTTGGATCTGGATAAAATTACGGGCAAAATAGAAGCACCTCTACACAACATGGAAACCTTTATCTTAAAGTATCAATTGGGTGATTATGACGAAGGTTTTTTGACGGAAAGCATCAAGCAAGGTTTGAATAATTTTGTGAAGGAAATTAAAATATCTTCGATCCTGGAAAACGTTATCTCGCTTACCGGGAATATTTTTGTGGGATTGATGGCCATCACCTTTATTACTTTTTTTCTGCTTTATGAAAAAGGTATTGTGCGCAAACAAATGATTAACCTGATCCCCAATGAATATTTTGAGGTGTCAATTGCCGGATTGTACAAGGTCGAAAAGCTCTTGTCCAATTACCTGCTGGGTTTACTGTTTCAAATGACTTCCATATTCACCATCGCGTTTGTGGGCTTGTCAATATTTGGTATCAATTATGCCGCATCGATAGCACTTTTTGCCGCTGTCATTAATCTGATTCCATACATGGGGCCAATTCTGGGGGGCACATTTGGTATTGTCATCGGTTTGTCATCCGGTGGAGCTGAGATATTTGCCGGGAACCAGTATATTTTTATGACTGCCGAAATAGCCTCTGTTTTTGCCGTGGTTCAACTCACAGACAATATTATTCTTCAACCACTCATCTTTTCAAAAAGCATAAAGGCCCACCCGTTGGAGATTTTTATTATTATATTTGCCGGCGCAACGCTCGCAGGCATTGTCGGTATGATCGCCGCAATTCCTGTTTATACCATAATCAGGGTGTTTGCGATGGAGGTATTCAGGGGGTATAAAAGTTATCATATTTTCAAAATTTAGTATATGGCGTTACAGTGTGGAATTGTAGGCCTGCCAAATGTCGGCAAGTCAACCCTTTTCAATTCGCTATCTTCAGCAAAGGCCGAAGCAGCAAATTTTCCTTTTTGCACAATCGAGCCCAACGTTGGTGTCATCAGCGTGCCTGATGAGCGACTCGACATTTTGACTGGTCTTGTGAAGCCTGAAAAAACCATACCTACCGTAATCGAATTTGTAGATATTGCGGGTTTGGTGAAAGGTGCCAGCAAAGGAGAAGGTCTGGGAAATAAATTTCTTGCCAATATCCGTGAGGTAGATGCCATCATACATGTGATTCGGTGCTTTGAAGACCCGAATGTTGTACATGTAGATGGGATCGTAAATCCTGTCAAGGATAAGGAAATAATTGATGCAGAGCTGCAACTGAAGGATCTTGAGACTATTGAAAAGCGGATACAGCGACTTGAAAAAGTGGCCAAATCTGGAGATCAATCAGCAAAAAAGCAGCTTATGATTCTTGAAAAGTATCAAATTGTACTGGAAGAAGGTAAGAATGCCAGAGCACTGAACTTGTCAGACCAGGACAAAAATCTCGTTCCAGACCTGTTTTTATTGACGGAGAAACCTGTGATTTATGTGGCCAACGTGGACGAAGAATCACTGACAGGGAATGAAATGACCAAGCAATTGGAGCGGGTTGCCACTGATGAATCGGCCGATTTGATTATAGCCTGCGCAGCTTTGGAAGCGCAGATTGCCGAGTTAGATACGATAGAAGAAAAACAAGAATTTTTGGTCGAATTTGGGCTCAGTGAGTCGGGCTTAAACCAGCTGATACATGCTTCTTATCATATTCTTGATTTAATCACATACTTTACGGCCGGTCCAAAAGAGGTCCGTGCATGGACCATTCGTCGTGGATGGAAGGCTCCCAAAGCCGCAGGTGTAATTCATACTGATTTTGAACGTGGATTTATCAAAGCTGAGGTCATTAAGTTGGAGAACTATGTTAAGTTCAAGTCGGAAGCAGCTTGTAAGGAAGCCGGAAAGCTCGCGATAGAAGGAAAAGAATATGTGGTTAAAGATGGGGATATTATGCATTTTCGATTTAATGTTTAATATTTACTTGTTGGAATAAGCAATATATATCTTTGACCGATTGTTATTTTTTTTTAAATTAATTCATTAATAAGTAGGGTTAGATTTTTGAATGCCGGGTCAAAAAACCTTGAACAGACAATGACACTGGCTTGGTAGCATAAAAACAATTTGAACATTTATTAAAATATTCTGTTAAAACTGATACCCGAAGTACAAATTCAATTTTAAATGAATTGTTTCGTTTTTAGAAGAGTACAGATTTTTATTTACTGATTTTTTAATACAGAAATTTACAAACCATTGAGAGTCAGAGCAATATTCATCCTAAAGAACAAAGGGGCATTTGTTCCCTTTCACCACC
>DNTA01000064.1 GCA_003500135.1 Cytophagales bacterium
AATCTGAGGATGGTCTATTTAGATACTAATGCATTCGATAGAACAAAAGAGGGCCATCATTACAGGCCGGTTGAATAATATAAATACTTTTTTGGACGCATTGATTTATCAATAACTGCTATCCGAAAGTACCGTCTTGCCGCGATAGGTCCAATAAATCAGGAAAGTATAGGCCAGTACAAAAGGCATCCCGAATATAGCCACAAAAAACATTGTCCTCAAAGTATAAAGAGAAGATGAACTATTGTAGATATCAAGATTGAAATTCGGGTCAACGTTGCTGACCATCATGTTCGGAAAGATACCGAGTGCAAAAAGGCCAATTAACGCGGCAATGGTAAGGCTTGATGAAATGAATGCATTCCAGTGTTTCTTTTTAAATAACGATCGATGAATATTGGCAATAGAAAGTATATTGAGCAATACAATAAACCAGGCGACAACGGATATTGCCGTTTGATGATTTTCAATAAATGCATGTCGGGAACCCGTTAGTGAAACCTTTCCAAAAGAAAAATTGGCCACCATTTCCGGTTTCAAATACAAGGTAGAAGCAGTAATGGTTAGAAACAAAACAACAAAAATATAGTACCCTCTGAATGCCCATTTATGAGTCTGCTCCTGTAATTCTCCCTCTGTTTTAAGGTTGAGATAGATGGCTCCATGCATCACAAACATTGCTAAGGCAAATACCCCCGCAAGCACAGTATAAGGCGTAAGTAGATCTATAAAAGTGCCCTGATACTCTTTGTCACTACCTATTTCAAATCCCATTACCACATTGCCAATTGCGACACCAAAAAGTAAAGCGCTCAAAATAGAACCTGCGGAAAAACCAATGTCCCAGGTTTTTCGCCATCTTTTGGATGGTTCTTTGCTCCTAAACTCAATGGAAACTGCTCTAAAGATCAAAGCGATCAGCAAAAGCATAAAAGGTAGGTAAAATCCGGAAAAGGCAGTGGCATACACATCGGGGAAAGCCGCAAATAGTGCGCCACCGGCGGTAATCAACCATACTTCATTTCCGTCCCAGACAGGACCGATTGAGTTGAGTAAGATGCGCCGGTTGTGGTCTCCTTTGCTAAAAAGATGAAGGGCCCCGACACCCAGGTCAAATCCGTCAAGAATGGCGTACCCCGTGAGTAATACACCTACTATGATATACCAAACGATGTGAAAGTCCATAATTACAGTTTTTCAATTATTTTCATTCTACCTTCTTTGCTTTCGTATCCCGCTTCAGGGTGATGCGTATAGTCTTCCGGGCCATGCTTTATTTCTCGATCGAGTACATATAACCAGACGAAAAACAAAAGAATATAAACAACAAAAAACATTGAAAGCGATATCATCACTTCTGTGGCCGTTATGCTCGGTGAAACGCCTTCACTGGTGCGCAGCAATCCCTGAACGATCCAGGGCTGCCTTCCTCTTTCTGCAGAAACCCACCCAAGTTGATTGGCCAGCACGGGAAGAATAACAGCAAACATGTAAAACCGCAATAACCATTTCTGATTAAAAAGATTTTTTCGGAAATAAAGAAATACTGAAAACAAAGTGACTCCTATAAACAAGAACCCCAGCGCTACCATGGCGTGGTATGATTGAAATACGGCATTTACCGGAGGCCAGTCTTCCTTAGGGATTTCTTCCAATCCTTTTACTTCTGCATTCCAGTCTCCATAGATCACGTAACTCAGCAGGCCGGGTATTTCGATCCCAATCGTCTTTTGCGTTTCCGGATCGGTCCATCCAATGATAGTCAATGGAGCGCTTTTTGTGGTTTTGTAAATTCCTTCATAGGCAGCCAGTTTAGCAGGTTGGTGTTCAGCCACTACTTTGCCATGTTCATGTCCAGCCACAAGTTGCGAAACAGAAGCAATCGCCGCAACGACTAAGGCAATGGTAAAAGACTTTTTGGCAAACTCAACATATTTATTTTTTAGCAGGTAATAAGCTGAAACACTTAAAATCAGAAATGAACCCTGGATAAATGCGCCTATTAAGGTATGCGTGACCCGTATGGGAGCTGAAGGGTTGAATACCATGGCCCAAAAATCGGTAATGACCGCTCTTACACCTTCGCCGTGCTGTACTATTTCATAGGCTACAGGGGTATGCTGCCATGAATTAGCTACAACGATCCAGAAAGCCGACATCATTGATCCTACAAAAACCATTATGGTGGAAAACAGGTGGACGCCCGGCTTGACACGATTCCAGCCAAATAATAGGATGGCAAGAAATCCCGATTCCAGAAAAAAGGCAAAAATTCCTTCTGCAGCTAAGGGTGAACCAAATATATCGCCAACGAACCGTGAGTAATTTGACCAGTTCGTTCCAAACTCAAATTCCATGACGATTCCGCTGGCGACCCCCACAGAAAAATTGGCAGCGAATATCTTTATCCAGAAACGGGTGATGTTTTCATAAACTTTTTTCCTCGTTTTGATATACAGTGTTTCATAGATCACCAGCAATAAACCCATACCTATGCTGAAAGGAGGGAATATGTAGTGAAACATAATGGTGAAAGCGAACTGGATACGAGATAGGGTTTCTACATCAAAGCTCATCTTTTCGGTTGTTTTTGGTACGCACTATTTTTATAACCAGCACAACGAATAATATTCCTGCAACAATCTTCAAAATCTTTATGGGATCAAAGCCCCAGATCAGCTCGGGCCAGAAAGGCAGATGGGCCAGCAAATGATAGCCAACAAAAATGATCAAGGTCGTCAGGAATATACGTTGTATTTTATTCATGTTTTCAAGGTATGACAACACATCGACTTTTGGAACGTAAATTTCTTATTATATAAAGAAAAAGCGTGTAACTTTGAGCACGAAATTTTTGAAGATTTGTACTATGTTAAAATTTGTTACCAAAATTTTTGGAACTAAGTCGGAGAGAGATATTAAGGAAGTTTTGCCTTATGTGAAAATGATCAGTTGGCCGGGATTTCCGACGACGAACTAAGAAATAAAACGAAAGAAGTAAGCAATACGATAAATGATGCACTCAAGGGGATAGACGATCAGATAGCTGCACAACATGCTGAAATTGACGAAAACCCCGACATGGATGTACATCAAAAAGAAGAGCGCTTCAATAAGATCGATAAGCTTGAAGAAGACCGCAACGATGAGTTGGAAAAAGTCTTAATGCAAGTACTACCTGATGCGTTTGCGATTGTAAAAGAAACTGCAAGAAGGTTTAAAAAGAATAAGAAAGGTACGGTAAATTGTTTGGTCAGCATCCGATCGACAATAAAGAATGATCTGCCAAGTGCTTTCTTTATAACAAGCACTTATGGTTTTGTGCCAGGCACCTATTAGGATTTATGACAATAATATACGCACGCTTGTTTAAGTAGGACACCTGGCGTTAAAAATATGTCTTAGGGACGCCATTTTTCGACAAGCGTGTAATTTTTAAAGCCACCGATCTCATTGCCACCTAAAAGATTAATTTCGAGCCAGGTCCGTAATCGATATTTTATTTTTTCATGTTTATACTTTGGCCTATTCGGGTTTGGTTTACCAGCTTTTTGTAGGGAATCCTGCCAGTTCAGCCGTTTGATTCGTTCAGTCATCACTTTTGGATGTTGCCCTTTAAACTTAGGAACATTGTTCAAAGGGCCATAGTCAATGGCGTGCTCTTGTATCTTATCCATCTTGGGATTGAAGGTGTCGATCATTCTATTTTGCTTTTCACGCATTTTAGTGGGATTACGAACCCAGCCATAATGGTAGATGTAGACAGGTATTGCGACTACACGAAGCTTACGTGTATCAGTTTTTTTTAAATAGTCTTCAGCAGTTGATTTAAAGTTGTAGATGATCCGAAACGATTGGGCATCACGCCAGGAGTGAATCTCAGGTTTATTGCGAATGATCCGGATTTCTCTTGGATACCAGCCATGATGCGTGAAACAATGAGCATAATCACCCCAAAAATGCCTGTACTCAAAAAGCAATCCCTCAATTTCGTCTTTAACCAGATATTCTAAACAGGCCTTTTTTATGACGGAAAGGGACGATTCATGGACGGCTTCATCACCCTGCAAATAAAATAACCAATCACCGGAACAATTTGCCTTGGCAATGTCAGTAAGATGGGCATAAAGGGTGTTTCTATAAAATTTCTCCGGTTCCCATTTAGCTTCAACAACTTTGATCTTTTCTGACCCTATGGATTTTATGAGGTCGAGCGTGCCATCATCAGTATTTCCCGGAGAATAAGCTATGACGTACTCATCTACCAATGGCAAGATCGACAAGACACTTTCCTTTAATGGAAAGTCAAGTGTAATGGCGTTTCGTACAAATGTAAATCCGCTAATTTTCACTTTAAGGATAATTCTATTGGCTAAATACACCTGCTGTTCATTGCCGAAAGGTAGTGCCTAGCTAACAACATGATACTGGGCACCGACACCCAGATCAAAACCATTCAGTATAGTGTATCAGGCAAGCAATATTCCAACAATGATATACCACATTATTTGATAATCCAAATTTACAATTTTTCAATTATTTTCATTCTTCTTTCTTTGTTTTCATTTCCCGTATCCGGATGGTGGCCATAGTCTTCTGGTCTGCATTTGATTTCCCGATTTAGCAAGTATAGCCAAACTAATAATAAAAGGAAATATGCAACTGAAAACATCACCTCAATCGCAGTTATATTTGGAGATACGCTATTACAGCCTCAAAAGACTGGAAAACAAATCCTACGAGAGGCCAGTCTTTAATAGGCACCTCATTAAACCCCGTTATTTCTGCATTCTAACCGCTCTATATCAAATATCTCAGCATGCCTGGAATTTCAATTCGATATGTTTTTGCTGATCGGAATCTATCCAGTTCATTATTGTAAGGGGCGTACCTTTGCGAGTTTCATTAATCCCCTCATAGGCTACCAATTTCACAATTTGGTGTTCTGCAACCACTTTACCATGTTCATGACCAGCCACAAGTTGCGAAACCGAAGCAATGGCCGCGACGAATAAGGCAATTGCAAAAGACCTTTGGGCAAACTCAACGTATTTGTTTTTGAGTAGATAATAAGCCGAAACACTCAATACCAGAAAAGAACCTTGAATAAATGCACCAATTAAAGTGTGCGTCACGCGTATAGGCGCCGACGGATTGAACACCATGGCCCAGAAGTCAGTAATTACAGCCCGCATGCCTTCTC
The DNA here is from genome assembly GCA_003500135.1 of Cytophagales bacterium. Classification (GTDB taxonomy): domain Bacteria; phylum Bacteroidota; class Bacteroidia; order Cytophagales; family Cyclobacteriaceae; genus UBA10427. The sequence continues at coordinate 5,204 of DNTA01000064.1, forward strand.
CATGCTGAACGATTTCATAGGCAACGGGTGTATGTTGCCACGAGTTGGCCACTACGATCCAGAATGCAGACATCATAGAACCTACAAAAACCATGATTGTAGAAAACAGGTGAACGCCGGGTTTTACCCTGTTCCATCCAAACAATAAGTTCGCCAAAAATCCGGATTCGAGGAAAAAAGCGAAAATTCCCTCTGCGGCTAAAGGAGAGCCAAATATATCACCAACAAACCTCGAGTAAGTCGACCAGTTGGTTCCAAACTCAAATTCCATAACTATTCCGCTGGCAACCCCCACAGAAAAATTGGCGGCGAATATCTTTATCCAGAAACGGGTGATGTTTTCATATACTTTTTTCCTCGTTTTGATATACAGTGTTTCATAGATCACCAGCAATAATCCCATACCTATGCTGAAAGGAGGGAATATGTAGTGAAACATAATGGTAAAGGCGAACTGAATACGAGAAAGGGTTTCTACATCAAAGCTCATTGTTTTGATTGTTTTTAGTACTCATTATTTTATGACCGACACAACAAAAAATATTCCCGCAATAATCTTCAATAGCTTTTTGGGATCAAAGCCCCAGATCAGCTCGGGCCAGAAAGGCAGATGGGCCAGCAAATGATAGCCAACAAAAATGATAAAGGTCGTCAGGAATATACGTTGTATTTTATTCATGTTTTCAAGGTATGACAACACATCGACTTTTGGAACGTAAATTTCTTATTATATAAAGAAAAAGCGTGTAACTTTGCGCACGAAATTTTTGAAGATTTGTACTATGTTAAAATTTGTTACCAAGATTTTTGGAACTAAGTCGGAGAGGGATATTAAGGAAGCTTTGCCTTATGTGAAAATGATCAATGAGGCATACGATCAGTTGGCCGGGATTTCCGACGACGAACTAAGAAATAAAACGAAAGAAGTAAGCAATACAATAAATGATGCATTAAAGGGTATAGACGATCAAATAGCGGCATTACATGCTGAAATAGATGAAAACCCCGACATGGATGTTCATCAGAAAGAAGAGCGCTTTAATAAGATCGATAAGTTGGAAGAAGACCGCAACGATGAGCTGGAAAAAGTATTGATGCAGGTACTTCCCGATGCTTTTGCGATTGTAAAGGAGACCGCAAGAAGGTTTAAAGAGAATAAGGAAATAGTGGTTACGGCCACTATGATGGACCGGCAATTAGCTGCCAAACACGATCATATTGAAATAGATGGTGATAAAGCTACCTGGAAAAATCAATGGTTGGCTGCCGGGAACCTTCAAACCTGGGAAATGCTTCACTACGATGTGCAGTTGATAGGTGGCATTGTATTGCACCAGGGAAAAATTGCGGAAATGGCAACTGGTGAAGGTAAAACACTGGTAGCTACTCTGCCCGCTTTTCTTAATGCCCTGGCCCGTAGAGGCGTACATATAGTTACGGTAAACGACTACCTGGCCCGTCGTGACAGCGAATGGATGGCGCCGATATTTGAATTTCACGGACTCAAAGTAGATTTTATTGACAAATACCAGCCCAATACCGAAGAACGACGACAGGCCTACCTGGCAGATATAACTTATGGAACCAATAATGAATTCGGTTTCGATTACCTGCGGGATAATATGGCCCGTGAAACCGACGAGCTGGTTCAGCGAAAGCGCCACTATGCCATGGTCGATGAGGTCGACTCGGTTTTGGTCGATGACGCCCGTACACCCCTGATCATATCAGGACCGGTACCAAAGGGCGATGAACACCAGTTCCACGATCTTAAACCCAGGGTACAAAAATTGGTGGAAGCGCAGAAAAAAATTGTACAGACCTATCTGACTGAAGCCAAAAAGAAAATCACAGAAGGGAATGACAAAGAGGGAGGATTGCCATTATTCCGTGCTTTTCGTGGTTTGCCAAAACATAAACCGGTTATTAAGTACCTCAGTGAAATGGGCGTCAAACAGTTGCTGCAGAAAACGGAAAACTTCTATCTGCAGGACAATGCCAAAATGATGCCCGAGGCAGATGAGCCATTGTTTTTCACTATAGATGAAAAAAGCAATGTCATTGACCTCACAGAAAAAGGACTGGATCTGATCACCGGTGAAGGTGAGGATAAAAACTTCTTTATCCTGCCTGATATTGGGGATGAGTTACATAAGCTGGAAAATAACACCGAGCTTTCAGACTCAGAAAAGCTTAAGAAAAAAGAAGAAATCATTGCCGATTACACGGCCAAATCCGAACGGATTCATACGATTAATCAGCTCCTGAAGGCATATACGCTTTTTGAAAAAGATACAGAGTATGTTCTGATGGATGGCAAGGTGAAAATCGTAGATGAACAAACCGGCCGCATTATGGAAGGGCGACGATATTCTGACGGCTTGCACCAGGCGATCGAGGCCAAGGAAAATGTGAAAGTTGAAGATGCCACCCAAACTTATGCAACGGTTACCCTGCAAAATTATTTCAGGATGTATCACAAGCTGGCCGGTATGACCGGTACAGCTGAAACAGAAGCCGGTGAGTTTTGGGAAATATACAAACTAGATGTAGTAGTAATCCCTACAAACCGACCGATCGTCCGCGACGACCGTGAAGATATGGTATTCAAGACCATGCGCGAGAAATTTAATGCGGTGGCTGATGAGATATTGGAATTGACCAATCAGGGTAGACCTGTCCTGGTCGGTACCACTTCTGTGGAAATATCGGAATTGCTCAGCAGAATGCTGAAAATCAGAAAATTGAACCACCAGGTTTTGAATGCGAAACAACATGCCAAAGAAGCGGATGTTGTGGCTGAGGCAGGTAAGCCGGGCACCATTACCATCGCCACCAACATGGCGGGTAGGGGTACCGATATCAAACTCACCCCGGAATCCAGATCCGCTGGTGGTTTGGCCATTATTGGTACGGAAAGACACGAATCGAGACGTGTGGACCGTCAGCTACGAGGGCGTTCAGGTCGACAGGGTGATCCGGGTTCTTCACAATTTTTCGTATCACTCGAAGATAATCTCATGCGACTTTTCGGCTCCGAAAGGATTGCCAAGTTGATGGACCGCATGGGACTGAAAGAAGGAGAGGTGATACAACATTCCATGATCACCAAGTCCATTGAAAGGGCACAAAAGAAAGTAGAGGAAAACAACTTTGGTATCCGCAAGCGACTCCTCGAGTATGATGATGTGATGAATTCTCAAAGGGAGGTGATCTACAAACGTCGCCGCAATGCCCTGTATGGCGAAAGATTGCAGTTGGATATTTATAATATGATGTATGATACCTGCGAGGATATTGCCCTTAATGCTAAAGATGCGGAGGATTATGACAGCCTGAAACTTAACGCTATTTCGGTTCTCGGTCTTGATTTTGCTATTTCACAACAGGAATTTGAAACGATTAAACCACCTGAACTGGTTGAGAAACTGTATGCTGCCACATACGAGCATTACCAGGGAAAAAATGGTGTGATCTCTGAAAGGGCAGCGCCTATTTTCAAAGATATTAAAGAAAATAAAGGCGCTACCGTTGTGGATGTGCTTGTGCCCATAACAGATGGGAAAAAGCAAATTGGCATTTCTACGAATCTTGAAAAGAATGTAGAAACCAATTGCAGGCAGATGATCAAGGATATTGAAAAGTATGCTTCTCTGGCGATCATTGATCTTGCCTGGAAAGAGCACCTTCGCGAAATGGACGACCTTAAGCAATCCGTACAAAATGCGGTTTATGAACAAAAGGACCCCTTGCTGATTTATAAATTTGAAGCATTTGAACTATTCAAAAAACTGATCTCCAGGGTTAATGAAGATACCATTTCCTTCCTGACCAAAGCTGATATCCCTGTTAGTGAGCCTGAACAAGTTCACGAAGCAAGACGTTCAAGAAGAAAGCAGGATTACAAAACTTCCAAGGAAGAAGCTAAATCGGCGCTTAGTGGTGGAAATGCTCCTGTTGCAGGCAACCGACCACCGGCCGAAAAACAACAGCCTGTTAAATCGCAGAAAGTTGTGGGAAGAAATGAACGCGTAACAGTTCAATATACTGATGGTACGGTAAAAAAAGATGTGAAGTATAAAACCGTTGAAGGAGATATTAATAGTAATAAGTGCGTGATAATTGAAGATTAAGCATTATGATAAGAAAAAACATTTTATTCGGTTTTCTAATCATATCATCACTGATTTGGAGTTGTGCACCAAAGGCAAGTAAAACCAAAGTGGACAACTACTATGAAGATCTTAGCGCCTACCGACCTAAGGTGCCATCGGTAGAAATTGATAATACCAATCCGGAGGAAACCTCAACTGGAGAGGTAGAAAGAGGAAACTATGTATCACCCAAATATGATATAACTACTAAGCTGAATAGTGTTTTGGACAGTGTAGCTCATGATAATCTGGAACGAAGAGTTACATATTATTCCATTCAGGTTTACACCGGTATTAGTCGTGAGGAAGCAAATGAGGCGCGACAAAAGGTATACCGAATTTTAGGTGACGCCAGTCCACGGCTGGAATACAACCAGCCCAACTACAAAGTGAAGGTGGGTATGTTCAACGACCGGTTGGAAGCTCACAAAACCTTCACCCAATTGCAAAAGGCATTTCCTACAGCGCTTTTGGTGCCGGAAAGGAGGTATTTGAATTGACGTCGGAAAAGATTAAGGTACAAATACAGACACTGGCAAAGCAAATTGCCCCGGAAATTGTAAAACATCGCCGTCACCTTCACGCTCATCCTGAGCTTTCCTTTAAGGAATTCAATACAGCCAGGTACATCGCTGATGTATTGCGAAATATGGGGTTGGAGCCGGAGGAAGGGATTGCAGGCACCGGAGTTGTGGCCTTGATTAGGGGTAAAAACCCGGACAAAAAATGTACTGCCCTCCGTGCAGATATTGATGCTCTTCCGATAACCGAAGAGAATGAGGTATCATATAAATCGACTAATCAGGGCATTATGCATGCCTGTGGTCACGATGTACACTCTTCTTCATTGCTTGGTGTTGCCTATATTTTAAATGAAATAAAAGATCAGTTTGAAGGCACGGTGAAATTGATCTTTCAGCCAGGCGAGGAAAAAGCGCCGGGCGGAGCCTCCAAAATGATTGAAGAGGGGGTGTTAAACAATCCCAGGCCGCAGCATATTTTAGGACAGCACGTTATGCCATATATTCCAGTTGGCAAAGTGGGGTTCAAAGAAGGGGTATACATGGCCAGCGCCGATGAAATATACCTGACTGTAAAAGGTAAAGGAGGCCACGGTGCAATGCCGGATAAAACAGTGGACCCAATCGTGATTACCTCACATATAATTGTTGCCCTTCAGCAAATCGTAAGCAGGAAAGTAGACCCAAAACTACCGTCGGTTTTAACTTTTGGTAAAATCCAGGGCCTGGGGGCAACCAATATCATTCCATCGGAAGTGAAAATTGATGGAACCTTCCGAACGTTGAATGAAAAGTGGCGCTTTGAGGCGCATGAACACATCAGAAAGATGGCAAGTGGTATTGCAGAAAGCATGGGCGCTACTTGTGAAGTTGATATTTTAAAAGGTTATCCATTCCTGGAAAATGATGAAGAGCTGACCGATAAATCCAAACAACTGGCTAAAGACTACCTCGGTGAAGGGAATGTTATTGATCTCGATATCTGGATGGCCGCTGAAGATTTTGCCTATTATTCGCAGGAGATGGATGCGTGTTTTTATCGCTTAGGTACCCGGAATGAAAGTAAAGGCATCGTTTCCGGTGTGCACACCCCTACTTTCGATATTGATGAAGAAGCCCTTGAAATCGGTCCTGGTTTGATGGCATGGATTACTTTGAACCTGCTTAATGAAAAGTAAATCAGCGATTGATCTTTTGCGAATTTAGTGGCTCAAAAAACCTTTACTCAAACATTTTTAAAAATTGCTCCCGCATTTTTTCATTGATACTTACGGCTAGTATTAGTGATACGATCAGGCCAATAAGTGCATATAAAGCATCTTTTCCAATAATTCTGGCGGCATATTTTAAGCTGGCTTTCTTGCCATCTCCTATTTGAGTTCTGATTTGATAAGCAATTTCACGACCTCCTAACAATCCAATAAACACCCAGGTAGTACTTATTGGTATAGTACTTACCACCTTCAGGTAATAAAGAATGCAGGCATACACGAAGTCAATTATTGTAGCTGACCGCACATCAGTCACTTTAGATTTTTCATTAACAATTCCCTGTATTTTATCGCCTTTGAGGTAGAATAACAGACCTAAACCAAAGAAAATGTAAGATGAGAAAAAGATGAATTGCCAAACATTAAGACTGCGAGGTAGATAGACGGCAATATTGGCAGCATCCTGCATAATCCAGACTGACCACAATGCCCCACTGGTTATCCATTGCAGTGGAACCCACCATTTTGCAGGAGGCTTGTTTTCAATGTTTTTATTAAGGGCTTTGGTGGTTATATACCAAACGATGAAAGCAGTACCGAAGGCAATAAAATAACCCGTAAAGCTTTTTTCTAAAATGCTACCGATGGAGCTGGCCTTGGTAGAGAATACACTAAGCAGTAAGATGGAGGTGGAAACGGGCATTCTTAACCGTGTAAGAATAAGTAATATTAGAGGAGAGGCAACCTGTCCGAAGGAAAAGAATTCAGGGCTATTCTGAAAACCTTTAGTGGCCAACCGCTGGTAAGTCACATCACCATCATACATAATATAACTATAGGTGACAGTTGCCACCCAGATCAAACCCATAAAGATCCAAAGATGGTACCATTTTCGGTGAGAGTTTGAAGCAATAAAAGTTCCAATGGTTTGGATACTGTCGTTAGCTATGGCTGAATACCCGGCCAGCATAAAACCGACCCACATAGCCAGTTGAGGATAGGGGTATACGATAAAGCATAAAATGCCTATCGAGGCAACAATAATGAAAAAATTTCTTTCTTTTTTGGCAAGATCAAAAAGTTTGTATACGATTTTGGCTAAAACTGAAGCTTTTATATTATTCTCCATAAAACTATTGGCCGCCCCTGGTTACGAGTCACAAAACTAACCAATACTTTCCATCAGATATATTAAATAATTGTTAATATATAGTTTAGCTGCTGCAAAATATATTGGTCAAATCTTTGAATAGCAGAGTGATATAATCGATTAAAGGCTATTTATCTATTTAACAATACCTTCACACTGAAAGGCTCACAAGAACAAAAACAAATTTTATCTTTGCCTCTCTTTTTCCAAACCCATTAAGGAATTGGATAGAATGACAGAAAAAGGAATATTGAACAAAAACAGAAGGTGGCGAAGCATATTTTTTAACCTGCTCATGACTGGCGGGATTATTCTAATGTTTTTGCTTTCTATCGACCTTCTTGTTGAGGGGCTTCAATATTTTGGCGGAGACACGGCCCAATCTATCCTTAAAATCACCTCTAACCCATTCATTGGGCTTTTTATTGGCATACTTGCCACGGCATTGGTTCAAAGCAGCTCTATGACCATATCAATGATGGTTGCCATGGTGGCCAGTGGCGCTATTGAATTGACAAATGCCATACCTATTGTGATGGGCGCCAATATTGGCACTACGCTTACCAGTAACATTGTATCGCTAAGTTTTATTACAAGGAAAAAAGAGTTTAGAAGGGCTATTTCGACTTCGACATCGCATGCTTTTTTTAACATATTGGTGACAATCATTTTATTTCCACTTGAATACAAGTTCGGTTTACTTAGTGGTTTGGCCACGGAGATCACCTCCAACTTTTCAGCTGTATATGACACAAACGCCTCGAATCATTTAATGGCTTCTCACAGCGCTACACCCTTTGGGCATTGGCTGGCTGGCTTCATTGACAACTACACGGTAATTTTGATACTGGCTGTACTTATGCTGTTTGGTTCGATAAAGCTGTTTTCACGAAAAATCTACCAATTATTAATAGACTCGAAAAGAAACCAATACGAATCCTTTGTTTTCAGTAGTACCTTAAGAGCATTTTCTTGGGGAACTATATTGACAGGAGCAGTACAGTCGAGCTCCGTGACTACCTCGCTGGCCGTTCCTGTGGTGGCAATAGGGAAGGTAAATTTAAAAAGAGCCTTTCCGTACATTCTTGGCGCGAATATTGGTACGACCATTACGGCTTTTTTGGCTTCACTGTTTAAAACCGATGCTGCCATAAGCCTGGCATTTGTCCATTTGCTTTTCAATGCCATTGGTGTTTTTATTTTTCTGCCATTCCCATTTATTCGCAGACTACCCGTTTTTCTTGCCGGTGAACTAGGGAAGGCAACCTTGCAAAACCGATTGATAGGGTTTATTTACATTATCCTCACTTTTTTCCTGATACCTTTTATTCTCATAACTATTTCCCGATAAATATTGCCTCGCTTTTGTCTGGAGCTTATTTATTGTAAATTACATGCCTTAAAAAATAATTTGATTTGATCAATATAAATAAAATAAAGTATCAGCTCCGTCAATACATTGATGCGCGTGTAGAGCTCAGTAAGTTTCAGATCAAGGAACAAGTGGCGTCTTCGTTAAGCAGCTTTTTAATGATTTTCCTTGCAATGGGGATCAGTTTTTTCTTGCTTTTGTTTTTAAGTCTTGCTGCTGGTGTTTATATCAATGATAAACTTGAGAGTAAATTTATTGGTTTTTTAATAGTAGCAGGATTTTACCTGATAGCAGGCATATTGGTACTGATTAATCGAAAAAGAATAATTTCTATGATCATTTATCGCCTTTATGTTGAACCTGAAGTAGAAGAAAAACTTAAACATGAAGAATAAGGAAGCCATAGAAGCCTATAAACACCGCTTAAAAAACGAGGTGGATATTTCCGAAAAGGAGTTAATAGATGAGTTACAGACTTCCAGCAATAATCTTGAAAAAATTATTGATAAGGTAGTGATGGGTGGCGTAGCCATTTCGGGTATTTATTTACTGGCCCAGGTTGTAAAGACAATCCGAAAAAGATCAGAAAACATCGGCGAAGGGGACAAAGAGCTGGTAGTTACTGAAAAAAGGCCTTCATTGGGGGAGGCCATTAAAAGTGCTGCTATGAAGCAATTATCTTTGGTTATACTAAAGGCGGTGCGAAAAAAACTTATGGAAGCAACACAAAGGAACAGCGAGCAGGAATCTGAAAAGGATGAATATACTCAATAGAATAAAAGATAAAGCTGGTAAAGGTAAGAAGTCATTGGCTGTACTCATTGATCCGGATAAACTACAGGGGGCAGTTGAGTTTCGTAAAATGCTGTTTTCAGCCAGTGAGCAGCAAGTTGATTATTTTTTAGTTGGGGGCAGCCTGATTTCCAAAGGGAATTTAAGAAAAGTAGTTCAGGCAGTAAAAGAATACAGTAACATACCGGTGGTTCTGTTCCCCGGAAGTTATCATCAAATAGATGGCCAGGCAGATGCATTGCTGTTTTTATCCCTTATCTCCGGAAGAAATCCGGAGTATTTAATCGGGCAACACGTGGTAGCTGCACCGATGCTAAAAGAGTCGGGTATTGAGGTTATTCCCACAGGATATTTATTGGTAGGTGCCGAAAACCAAAGCTCAGTAGCCTATATAAGCAATACGAGTCCCATTCCACGCGAAAAGACAGATTTAGCTACTTGTACGGCTATCGCCGGTCAGATGCTTGGCATGCAACTCATTTATCTCGAAGCTGGAAGCGGGGCTTCACACCCAGTGCCACCGGAAATGATTAGCATGGTCAATGATCAATTGAATATACCTTTGATTGTAGGAGGCGGCCTCAATACAGTGGAAAAAGCTTGCAGGGCGTTGGAATCAGGTGCGGATATGATTGTTATCGGTAATGCTATTGAGCGCTCACCGACTTTTTTGAACGAACTGGCTGCCGGGGTAGCGCAATATAATGCATCTTTAAATATTCATGAGTGATTCTCTTCTCCTCATTTTTCCCGCAGGAATACCAAACATCATTTTAAATCTACGGCAGAAATAGGCGGTATCTTTGTATCCTACATCTCTGCCTATCTCGCGAATACTTTTCTTGGAGGTGCGCAGCAAGTTCACGGCACGTTCCATACGTTGGTATTCGATATAATCCTGAGGGTTAATGCTTGTAAGCATTTTGAAATACTGGCCTACATAATCCTCGGATACATTTGCTACGCTTGCAAGCTGTTTATTGGATAGGTCGCCATCGAGATGTTTCTTTATATAACTGAAAATATCAATTAGCCGTGGGTCTTTAAAATAAGTAACATTAGTAGCGAGCTGTTCCAGGAAAAGTTGATTTATCAATATATATCTGAATATTTCCACTACCAAAGCATCGGTGGTGAGTTTTATTATCCTTTCTTTTCCCGGTAAGTTGCTACCATTCTCAGTAAGAATTGTGGCAGATAGCTGATCTATTTTGTCGCTATTGCTGATTACAAATGGAGGGATGTCGAGCGAGGAGTAAAAGTTTACACTGTCGAAAACCTTGGCTTCAAATGAAATATAAGAAAAACTCTCAGAACCATCGTCTTCGATATTAAAAGCATTGAGGCTTTCGAAATACTGTTCTCTCTTCGAAATGAAGTCGTCATTGGAAAGGCTAATGGTTGGCCCGCTTCCATAAGTTACCGATACATTTTTACCTCCGGGAATGAAAAGATAGGCCCCTGGTTTGACAGAGTGTTTTTCTTTGCCATAACGGATTTCACCACTATTCACCCTGATCAACGTGTTTTCAACATCGTAATAGTTTTCAATCGTAATCGGCTGAATTATTTTGATGTTTTTGGCTTTTCTAAAATGTACGCCTAGTGATTCTATTATTTTGTTATAATCCTCCATCTAAGAATTGTGCAATAATGGTTTTAACTAGTTTAGTTGTACTGCGAACTATTGTGAGTCAATAATAATACTTAATTTGATCGTATTCAAACTCAAATATAGTAAAAGTACAATAAAACTAAGCTATTTCAACAAAATTAAATTGAAGAAAATCGGGGAACTACTTCAGTAGTTCCCGTGAAATTACTATTTTCTGTATTTCTGAAGTTCCTTCATAGATTTGAGTGATCTTGGCATCGCGCATTAATCGCTCTACATGATACTCCTTCACATATCCATAACCACCGTGAATCTGTACGGCTTCAACCGTAGTGTCCATAGCTACTTGTGAAGCGTAAAGTTTGGCCATTGCACTGGCGTGTGCATAATCCTTCTTTTGGTCTTTCAGCCAGGCTGCCTTAAGGCACATCAGTCGGGCAGCTTCTATTTGCGTAGCCATATCTGCCAATTTAAACGCTATTGCCTGATGCTTGCTTATTTCTTTTCCAAAAGATTTCCGTTCTTTTGAATAGGCCAACGCAAATTCGTAAGCTCCAGAAGCGATTCCAAGCGCTTGTGCGGCTATACCGATGCGCCCTCCATTTAGCGTGTTCATGGCAAATTTGAATCCAAAACCCTCTTCACCTATCCGGTTTTCTACCGGTACTTTTACATCCGAAAACATCAGTGAGTGGGTGTCAGAACCACGGATACCCAGTTTGTCTTCTTTTTTGCCCACTGTAAAACCCTCCATACCTTTTTCTACAACAAAGGCGCTAATTCCTTTGTAACCTTTTTCCGGATCCGTTTGGGCAATTACCAGATACACTGAGGCTGAGTTGCCATTTGTGATCCAGTTTTTGGTGCCATTTAATACATAATGATCACCTTTATTTTCTGCCGTGGTCCTTTGAGATGTCGCATCCGAACCAGCTTCAGGTTCCGACAAGCAAAAGGCGCCGATAATTTCGCCCCTGGCCAGTGGCTTTAAATACTTCTCCTTCTGCTCTTCGGCGCCATATTTTTCAAGCCCCCAACACACTAGAGAATTGTTTACTGACATACATACAGAGGCAGATGCATCTATTTTTGAGATTTCTTCCATAGCCAATACATAGCTTGTGGTATCCATGCCGCCGCCATCGTATTTTGGATCAACCATCATTCCCATGAAACCGAGTTCACCCATTTTTTTAATTTGCTCGGCGGGAAATTTCTGTTGATCATCGCGTTCTATTACACCGGGCAGGAGCTCTGTATGAGCAAAATCCCTGGCGGCATCGCGAACTGCAATTTGTTCTTCAGTTAAGCTAAAGTCCATGTTATTATTATTCCATTAGTTATCGTTTCAACATCAAATTAAATGCAATTTTGCCAAATAATCTATGGAAGCATAAAAAATCAAGGGTGATTTATAAAAATGAGCTAAATTTCAGCTCTTAATTATAAATATGGTAAAATAAAAAATGGATTCGCCATAAGGACAAATCCATTTTCTTTAATGAATTGATTGATCAGTCACGACTTCCTAAAAATAAACTGAGGTAATATAATAATGTTGCAAGAGAGCCAATGGCTGTTACCACATATGTCATTGCCGCCCATTTCAAGGCATCTTTAGCCATGTATTGTTCCTGGGAAGTTGTAATATTCCGGTTTTGGAGCCAATTCAGCGCCCTTTTACTGGCATCGAATTCTACGGGTAAGGTCACAAAGGCGAAAAGTGTAAATATGGCGTAACATGTAACAATAACCAATAATGCGAGCGCCGGGTTAATGATGTTTGGCAAGGCAAAAGCCCCGAACAACATGGCAAAAAACACAATATTGATCACTTTGGCGCTTACATTTTGCAGCGGGACCAGGGCCGAACGAATTTTTAAAGGTGCATACGCTTTGGAATGCTGCAAAGCATGTCCGCATTCGTGAGCAGCCACCGCTGCTGCTGCAGCATTCCTGCCAAAATACACTTCCTCGCTTAGGTTCACGGTTTTATTTACCGGATTATAGTGGTCAGTCAACTGACCTCCCGTATGCATGATCTGCACATCATATATGCCATTGTCATATAGCATTTTTTCTGCTATTTCGCTTCCGCTCATCCCTGAGCGCAATGGCGTTTGTGAATACTTTTTAAACTTACTTTTTAATCTGTAACTGACCGCCATACTGACGATCATGACAGCTATTGCTATTATGATGATCATAGTCTTTTATAATTTAATCCAGTTTTAAAACGTAAATGGAAAACGAAGGTTTACGCCTGATAAATAAAATTCAGGCCTGCTGAAGAGGGGCTTTTTTCTGAAATATGGCAACAATTAAACTGATGCCTCCAAAAAAGAGAACTGAAAGGAATTGTGAGGTGTGGAGTATCAAGGCGAAGAAAACGCCATCCTCTTTTTCTATGCCGTATAACACCAATACTCCTCCTACCAACAGGTGATAGGCGCCTATTCCACCCTGAACCGGTGCCGACATGCCCAGGCCACCCATAACAAGAACGGATAATCCGGCTAAAATGCCTAAATGCGAGGTGGCTGGAATGCCAAAAAACACGACGTAAGCCATCAAAAAATACAGAAGCCATATGAATATGGTAGAGGTCCAAAAACCCACCTGGTTCTCAAGTCTTCTGATGCTCATAGCCCCATTTAATAACTCTTTAATAAAATTGACAACTTTATTAAATAATGGCATCCGGCTCAGAAAAGCCTTGTGTTTTTTTACCAGATATATAACCAGTATCAATAGCGTGAGCGCTACAGCGCCTGCTGCAAATAATATTGGTGCGTTGGAAGAGACACTGTCATATTTTTCCCCGAAAAATTTTGACAGAAAGTTGCCAAGGATATCAATTTGTAGGAAAAAAGTAATTACAATCAGGGAGATCAAAATAATAAGGTCGAATACGCGTTCGGCTATTACACTTCCAATGGAGGAGCTCATGGGTACCCCTTCATTATTACGTAAAATACCACAGCGCGTGATTTCACCCGCTCTTGGAAGTAATAAATTGACAAAATAACCTGACATTACCGCGAGGAACGTTCGCCAGACCTTCAAATGTTTGTATCCCAACGGGTTTAACAACAGGTTCCACCTGTAAGCCCGTAGAACGTGGCTGATCAATGATAAAATGATGGAAATATATATCCAGGTAAAGTTTACCTCATGAATTTTTGATTGAAGGTCGCTGAAATCGAAATCGCGATAGACAAACCACAATAAAAATGCAGCGATGACCAGGGCAGCGGAGTACTTGAATATGTTTGTAACTATGCTTTTGTTAGTCAATGACCTCGTTTCGTTCATTCGGAAAAATCAGGGTTGGTTTAAATTGCCTGGCTTCTTCAAATTCCATAGAGGCGTAGGAAATAATAATAATCACATCGCCTACCTGGACTTTTCTTGCTGCCGGGCCATTTAAGCACACCTGCCTGCTCCCTCTTTCTCCCTTAATCACATAGGTTTCCAGACGCTCACCATTATTAATGTTGACTATCTGCACTTTTTCGCCATCAATAATATTGGCTGCATCCAGCAAATCTTCATCAATAGTGATACTGCCTACATAATGCAATTCGGCCTGTGTAACTTTTACTCTGTGGATTTTTGATTTTACTACTTCAATAAACATTACTTTCCTCGCTCACTTAATTGCCGCAAAATTAAACTAAATAATTGACACGTTGTCAATTAATCTGATATTTCCTGCAAAAACTGCAACGCAGATAGAAACGTTTTTACCCTCACCAAGGTTTTCGACCGGACGCAATGTTTTGGTATCAACTACTTCGATATACTCTGTGCAAAGCGTGCTGTGGCGGTCTACCTCCTCAATAAATGATTTTTTAGCAGCTTCAAACGATGTTTCTTGTTTGGATAGACGCTCAGAAATCAACTCAAGGTTTCTATATATGGCAGGCGCTTCTTTTCTTTCTTCATCGTTGAGCCGAGCATTTCTTGATGACATGGCAAGTCCATCTTTTTCCCTTACAATAGGGTAAGGGATTATTTCGATATCAAAATTCAGGTCGTGCACCATTTTTTTAATAATGGTTAATTGCTGCAGGTCTTTTTTTCCGAAATAAGCACGATCGGGTTGTACAATGTTAAAAAGCTTACCCACTACCAGTCCTACTCCATCAAAATGGCCTGGCCGATGTGCCCCTTCCATGATCGAATTCAAATATCCGAATTGAATTTTGGTTAGTGGTTCTTCCGGGTAGATCTCATTTTCCTCAGGCACAAATACAAAATCACAATTTTCAGCTTCTAATAACTGCAAATCAGTTTCCAGGGAGCGGGGGTATTTTTTAAGATCTTCCGGGTTGTTAAATTGTGTGGGGTTGACAAATATGCTGGCGACAACGACGTCGTTTTCCCGCCTGGCAGCAGACACAAGCTCTAAATGCCCTCTGTGCAAAGCGCCCATAGTAGGAACGAGACCGACTTTTTTACCACGCACTTTTTGGACTGATATTTGTGACCTCAGTTCGTGAATATGTTTGAAAACCTGCATAACAACAAAATGAAGCGGGGCGCAAATGTAAGGCTTATTTTATTATTCAGCTTGAATATGGACAATTATTTTCGTAATTTTGCATGATCTTTTAGAGAAAACAAATATTAGCGTTACTATGTCAAATAAGTTTAGAATCCTTTACGTAGCTAGCGAAATCAATCCTTTTCTTCAAACCTCCGAAGTTGCCGAACTGGTAAGAAAACTGCCGCAGGCCATGCAGGAACGTGGAATGGAGATCAGGATTTTGGTGCCGAGGTTTGGTTTGATCAACGAGCGAAAGAACCGTTTACACGAAGTAGTTCGCTTGTCGGGAATCAACATCGCAGTAGGGGAAGAGGAGAAGCCTTTGGTTATTAAGGTGGCATCAATACCGAATGCCAAGTTACAAGTGTACTTCATTGATAATGAAGATTACTTCCACAGAAAGTATGTTTTTTATGATAAGGAAAACAACTTTTATGAGGATAATGACGAGCGTGCCATTTTCTTTTGCAAGGGCGTGCTTGAGACCGTAAAAAAATTAGGATGGGCGCCCGATGTGGTTCATTGCAATGATTGGATCACCAGTCTTATCCCAATGTATTTAAAAACAACTTACAAAAACGATCCTATATTTAAGAATGCCAAGTCGGTATTCACGGTATACGATACCCCATTCTCGCATAAATTTGATGGCGACCTGCTTGATAAAGTCAAAATGATGGATATTGACGACTCCGCGCTTTCACCACTCAAATCGGGTGATTTTGAAGGGTTCGTAAAAGTGGGAATTGAATATGCGGATGCAGTGATTAAATCAGAAGTAGAATTCAAAAACGGCTTAAATGCACTTTTCAAAAACATCGAAGATAAGAAAGTCGACACCATCGAGAAAGGAGATAACTGCGAAGAATCGTATTTTAATTTGTATAATGAACTTATGGGATAAAAAAGCAGGGCTGTTCCTAATCGGAATGGCCCTTGCCATTTTTTCATGTGAAGACCCGGGAACCATCGGGTTGGAACTTGAACCTGGAAACGCCGATTTTGTCGCCGATTTTTTTGAATTCCAGATTGAGGCCAAGCAAGTACAGGGCGAACCTTTTTACGTCAGAAAAGATGCACTATTCCTGCAATTTAAAGACAACGAAATTGTAACGGATGAGGATGGCAATATTCTTTACGATACAGTAGGAGGTGGTGATGTGCTTGGTAAAGTTTTAATGGGCGAGATGGAAGACCCCGACCTTGGTAAGGTTTCATTGACTACCTATGCCCAGTTTGTAGTGGATACCTCCCAGTATATAAGGCCTGATAATGGTTGGGTTTTTGATAGCACAAAGCTTTTTTTGGGGGTCGACTATGTGACCGGGACCTATTTTAATTCACCACAAACTTTTACGTTACACGAACTGCAAGATGATGTAGGTGAAAATGTAAAATTCAACGAAGCGCTAAATTTTGACGAAACCGTAATCGGGCGATGTGAAATAGGCGAAGATACGATTCATGCCTATTACGAAAACAGCGCTTCGATATTCACAGAGTTCGAGGTCAACGAAAGTTTTGCCCAGAAATTTTATAATGAATTAAGAAGCCTCGACGATAGTACGTTTTACTTCCAGGACAGGTTTAGAGAGTTCTTCAAAGGATTTGTGATAAAACCGGAAAGTACAAACGGCATTTTTGGCATTAATCCACGGCTAAACACAAGGCTGGTTGTATACTATCATAATGAATCCGATACATCTCAAATGAATATATTTTGGTCGGGCTCTAATTACTATCATCAGATAGCGTACGATAGATCTGCGACAGAATTGGCAGGCGTAAATATTGATAACCTTCCAACAGAAACGGTTAGTCCTTATTTGTATGGTCAATCCGGCACGAGTATGCTGCCTTACTTCACTTTGGATAACGTCATAGAGGCATTCGACACAATTGATGCTTTCGTAATCAATAGGTCTGAACTTTCTTTGGAAATAGAGTTGCCTACTGATACAACACTTTGGGTGTCTTCATCATTGTTTGGTTACCTTGAGGAAGGTTTCGGATATGATAGCCTTGCTCATATTTTCACTGGTGGGACTAGTGGTAATGTTTTGAGAAGTAACAGGCAAAATCTACTGTTCCAAATGAACAGGGTACAGGAAAACGACTCTACGAACTTTTTCAGGACTACTTTAGACGGAGTTGCCCAGGTAGATATACTAACTTCTATATTGAGAGGAAATATTGGCAGCGATATTTTACTGGTGCCTAGTCCAGGTGATTTTGGTACCACTGTCAACTCCATAAAGATCAAAAAGGAAAGTTTCCATATAAAAATTTACTATTCAAAGTTAAAAAACTGACCCCATGTGCGGTATAGTAGGATATATTGGCAACAGAGATGCCTATGAGGTGATCGTCAAAGGACTAAAAAGACTGGAGTACCGAGGTTATGATAGTGCGGGGATAGCCCTTTCAAAAGATGATCACCTACAACTTTATAAAAAACAAGGTAAGGTAAAAGACCTGGAGGACTTCATCGGTGAGTCTGATAAAACAGGAACTTTGGGTATAGGCCATACCAGATGGGCCACTCACGGACCTCCAAATGATACTAACGCTCATCCGCATACATCCACTGATGGCAGCCTTGCCATTATTCATAACGGGATCATTGAAAACTATTCTTCCATTAAGCAAGAGCTGATCAACAAAGGCCATACTTTTCAGAGTGATACCGATACTGAAGTTGTGGTACACTTTATTGAAGACATACAAAAGAACAATAATTGTTCGCTTGACGAAGCTGTCCGCCTGGCTTTAAATAAGATCGTTGGCGCCTATGCCATATTGGTGATTTCAAAAGACAACCCCAATCAAATGATTGCTGCCCGAAAGGGAAGCCCTTTGGTAATTGGAGTAGGCAGAGGCGAATATTTCCTGGCCTCGGATGCCACACCGATAGTGGAATACACCAATGAAGTTATTTACCTGAACGATTACGAAATTGCCGTAATCAGCAGAGAAGAGATTTTAATTAGAAGTATTCAGGATGTACCTACTACTCCATACATCCAAACCCTGGACCTCGAGCTTGAAGCCATAGAAAAAGGTGGGTTTGACCATTTCATGCTGAAGGAGATATTCGAACAGCCAAAGGCACTGAGGGATGCGATGAGAGGTCGCTTAAATGCCGAGAAGGGTTATCTTGTACTTGGTGGAATAAGGGAATACGCCAATAGGTTGATCAACGCAGATCGAATTATAATTCTTGCCTGCGGTACTTCATGGCATGCCGGGCTGGTAGCAGAGTACTTCTTTGAAGATTTTTGCCGCATTCCGGTGGAGGTGGAATATGCTTCGGAATTCCGGTACCGAAACCCCGTGATCAGAGAAGGAGATGTGGTTATCGCTATATCTCAGTCGGGTGAAACGGCAGATACCCTCGCCGCAATAGAATTGGCCCGTTCCAAAGGCTCAATCATATTTGGTGTTTGTAATGTGGTTGGTTCTTCTATTGCAAGAGCTACACACGAAGGGGCGTACATTCATGCCGGTCCCGAGATTGGAGTAGCCTCAACCAAAGCTTTTACGGGCCAATTGACCGTTCTTATTATGATGGCTCTTCGTGTGGCTTACAAAAAGGGCACTATTTCTGAACGCAGATACCACGAACTATTAGTGGAAATGGAAACTATTCCCTCAAAGGTGGAAAAAGCGCTGGAGTTGAATGATGAGATCCTCAAGATTTCAGAAATGTTTAAGGACGCCAGAAACTTTTTATACCTGGGTAGAGGCTATAACTTTCCGGTAGCGCTTGAAGGTGCGCTCAAACTTAAAGAGATTTCCTATATTCATGCAGAGGGCTATCCTGCTGCTGAAATGAAACACGGGCCCATAGCTTTGATTGACGAAGAAATGCCCGTTGTGTTCATTGCCACAAGTGATAGTTCGTATGAAAAAATCATATCGAACATTCAGGAGGTAAAGGCCAGGAAAGGAAAAGTTATTGCAGTAGTTACCGAAGGGGACAGGCTTATTCCGAAAATGGCTGATTTCGTTATTGAAGTTCCTAAAACACATGAAGCGATAATGCCACTGGTTTCCGTAATTCCACTGCAATTACTGTCATACCATATTGCTGTGTTACGTGGTTGTAATGTGGATCAACCCAGAAACCTGGCAAAATCAGTTACTGTGGAATAATACTAACTCTTAGTGCCGGCTTCTTTCAGGCTGGCGCTATCTTGCTCTTCCTGACTGCTTATTTCTTCTTTCAGGATTTTTTCAAATTTCGTCTCCTCCTTGTTTTCCGAGAATTCCTCTTCATCCATTAGATAAGCATTGATCTTTGAGCGAAGCTCTTTTGGAGAAAGGTTATGGTCAATCATACCGTTCCTCACAAGGCTCAACTGTCCGGTTTCTTCTGATATAACCAATACAAGCGTGTCAGTTGCCTCGCTCATACCTATTGCCGCACGATGCCGCAAACCAAATTGGGCAGGCAGATCGTCGCGATCAGTTACGGGAAGAATACACCTTGCTGCAAGAATTTTATTGTTGTGTATGATTACTGCACCATCGTGTAAGGGGCTGTATTTGTTAAATATAGATAGTAATATCCTTTTGCTGATCAGGCCGTCAATTCGATCCCCCGAATCAACGTAGAATTTTAGTTCTGATGTTTTGGAAAAGACGATCAGCGCACCGGTATTGGTTGCCCCCATGGTTTTACAGGCTTCAATAATAGGTGTAATGTTGATATGGCGGCCCTCGCCGTTCCTGTTCCACGGGAAACCCTTAAATATATTTTCTTTATTAAAAGATGTCGACTTTCCGATTAACAATAAAAACTTTCTGATCTCCTGTTGAAAAAGAATGATAACGGCAATCACTCCTACACCCATAAACTGCCCGAGAATGGAAGTAAGCAATTCCATGTCAGCAGCTTTCACGACTAGAAAAATAAGATAAAGGGATAAAAAGCCAAGGAATACCTTTACGGCCATACTTCCTTTCATGAGCTTATAGACCTGATACAAAAGTACGGATACTGCCAGTATATCGAGCACATCTACAAACTCAATGTTCAAAAAGCCGATGGAAAAACCTAATATCAATTATTTATGAATTTAAAGAGTTGTATTATTTCTTTTGTTTCTTTTACATCATGGACACGCAATATATCCGCTCCTTTCAGCAAAGCTATGGAGTTTAGGGCAGTTGTGCCGTTTAATGCATCTTCGGGATTCACTTTTAATGTACGCCAGATCATTGATTTCCTTGAAAGACCAACCAGGATTGGTCTTTCCAAAATCTGAAACGCCTGTAAATTGCTGAACAACTCAAAGTTCTGTTCAACCGTTTTGGCGAATCCAAACCCGGGGTCAATGATCACATCACCAACCCCCCTTTTTTCAAGATCAAAAAGTTTGTTTTGAAGTACCGAAATCACATCCTGTACCACATTATTATACTCAGTTTTTTGGGTCATTGTTTTCGGATCGCCCCGCATATGCATTAAAATGTAAGGAACGCGATAGTGCGCTATTGTATCAAACATGTTTTCATCAAGTGTCCCACCCGATACATCATTTACCATGTGTGCCCCTGCTTCAATGGCCTTGGCTGCAACCTGACTGCGAAAAGTATCTATCGAAATGGAAATATCAGGAAACTCCTCTGCTATTTTCTCAACCGCCGGTATAACACGTTCCAGTTCTTCGTCAATACTTACTTCATCAGCGCCCGGGCGAGTAGAGTACCCTCCAAGATCCAGGATGTCTGCCCCATTTTCATTATGTTGCCTTGCTTTGATAAGCATGTCCTCAATTTCACGGCTTCGGCTTCCAGGGAAAAATGAATCTGGTGTGATATTTATTATACCCATGATCAATGGATGGCCCAGGGCTTTTATTTTTCCACCAATATTCAGTATCTTTTTTTTCCAAAAAACTTTATCTTTCGCGATCAAATCAGGACTTTTTCAACTAGAAAAAAATAAAAAATATTGGCAAATCAAACAATTGACGAATATAAGGAAGTAATTAAGGCCTGCAAAGACGTTTTTAAAAAGAAAACAAAAGATTATGGTACAGCCTGGCGAATATTAAGGCTTCCTTCCATTACCGATCAAATTTATATCAAAGCCCAGCGAATCCGCTCAATCCAGGACAAAGGGCAACAAAAAGTGGAGGATGATATTGCCACTGAATTTTTGGGTATTGTCAACTATTGTGTCATAGCTATGATGCAGTTGGAGCTTCGGCAGGTAGAAGAAACAGATATGACCTTTGAGGACGTAGAACCCTATTATGATCAATGCGTAGCAGAAACAATAGGGCTGCTGGAGAATAAAAACCATGATTATGATGAGGCATGGAGGCAAATGAGGGTATCCTCTATAACGGATATCATTTTAATGAAACTGTACCGGGTAAAACAAATAGAAGACAACGAAGGCAAAACTGTAATCTCAGAAGGGGTGAAAGCCAATTATCAGGACATGATGAATTATGCAGTTTTTTGCCTGATTAAATTGAAAAAATAATTATGAGGTGGATTAAAACGATTCTAAGGTTTATTGTTGGCGTATTATTTATTTTTTCAGGTACAATCAAACTTATTGATCCCAAAGGTTTCGGTATAAAGCTAGAAGAGTATTTCGAAGTGTTTGCTACTGATTTTGCTTCTTTTTTCCATGAACTAACGCCAGCTGCGCTGTATATAGCCATATTTGTCTGCGTATTGGAAGTTTTGCTTGGTGTGGCATTATTAATAAAATTCCATATTAAATTCACCTCCTGGGTTCTGGTGTTGTTGATTTTGTTTTTCACAGGGCTTACTTTTTATTCTGCTTATTTCAATAAAGTGACCGATTGTGGCTGTTTTGGTGACGCCATTCCACTTACGCCATGGCAATCATTTTATAAAGACCTCATCCTTCTTTTTTTGATCATGATGATTTTTTATTTCAGACGTGATTTCAAACCGGCTTTTGGTCGAAAAATGAGGTGGTTCATTATGAGTATTGCTTTAATTGTTTCCATTTGGATTCCTGTAAATGCTTTAAATCATCTTCCACTGATCGACTTTCGGCCTTATAAGGTGGGTGCAAATATTCCTGAACAGATGGAACCCTCAGAGCCGTTCCGTTATACTTATATCATGACAAAAAACGGTGAGGAGTTTGAGTTTGAGAACTACCCTGCTGATACCACGTATAAATTTGTGGAAATGATTCTCCAAAACCCGGAAGCACAGCCCAAAATTACGGACTACAGCATATGGAACGATGAAGGGGATTTTACTGAAGCATCGTTTGATGGAAATAAACTTTTCGTAATTTTTCACGATGTAAATAAAACAAGCATTAACAGTCTCGGGAGAATTAAGATCTTTTTAAGTTCTTTGGGCAACGCTCATCTGGAAATCTGGCTGATAACCTCAAATGATGAGCAGACATTTGAAAATTTCAGGCACGAATACCAATTGGCTTATCCCTACTTTTTTGCCGATAATACTGTTCTTAAAGCAATGATCAGATCAAACCCCGGAATAATGCTTTTACAGGAAGGGACCGTAAAAGGAAAGTGGCACCATAATGATACACCTGGGAAAGGCCAAATAATCAATTTGCTTAATAATGGCTCCTCATGATCAAATTTGTAGCAAGAAGGCTTTTCTACGGTTTTTTAATACTCTTCGGTGTAGAAGCTGTGGTGTTCTTGCTTTTTCATGCACTTCCTGGAGACCCCGTGGCTATGTTGGCGGGTCAGAGAAGTGATATTGCCACCAGAAATGAAATTGCCTCTGAACTGGGCTTGGATCAGCCTTTATTAAAACAGTTCATTTTATATTTAAACGACCAGTCCTTTATATCAATTCACGAGAACACTCCTGAAAATCAGCAAAAGTACGAATACAACCCTTTGTTTCGATACGATAAGGATTATGTGGTAGCGCTTAAAAAACCTTATTTAAGAAGATCATTCCAAAGTAATAAAAAGGTTACAGAGATTATATCAGAAAATATTGAGGCCACATTTTGGTTGGCTGTTGCTGCCTTATTTATTGCGGTTATAATTGGAATACCTTTTGGTATTGCCGCAGCCCTGAAGCAAAATTCATGGTGGGACCAATTCCTGATAGCCCTGTCGGTCGTCGGAATATCCGTCCCTTCATTCGTCTCTGCTGTAATTATTTCCTTGCTTTTCGGATATTATTTGAGCGACTATACAGGTTTAAACCTTACCGGTCAACTTTGGGTGACACATCCATTAAGAGGAAGGGAATTGCACCTGGAAAACATCATTTTACCAGCCATCACGCTTGGGATCAGGCCCTTATCCGTTATTGTGCAGCTTACAAGAAGCTCAATGCTGGATGTTTTGACTCAGGACTACATCAGGACAGCACAGGCCAAGGGCTTGGGTAAGTTTAAAGTGGTATTCAAGCATGCTTTAAAAAATGCGTTGAACCCCGTTGTAACAGCGGTTTCCGGTTGGTTGGCCACTTTGATGGCAGGGGCTTTTTTTGTAGAGTATATTTTTGATTGGAAGGGGATTGGCTTTGTGACGATTAAAGCAGTTCAAAACCTGGATTTTCCTGTGGTAATTGGCTGTACACTTTTTATTGCCACGGTATTTATTATTGTGAATATCCTGGTGGATATTATCTATGCTATGCTAGACCCTAAAGTGAGATTGAGATAATGGGACATATTTTTTTAATCGGTATGCCCGGAAGTGGCAAAACAACTATTGGTTCAGCGCTTGCAAAAAAAATGAACCTAGCTACCATTGATCTGGACTATGAAATAGAAAAACATGAAGGGGTTTCGATATCAACCATTTTTAAAAATAAAGGGGAAGTATATTTTCGGGATTTGGAAGCTGAAGTTTTAAGAGAAGTTATCAAGCTGTCCGTTCCACATATCATTTCCACAGGAGGCGGGGCGCCCTGTTTCCACGATAATTTGGCTAAAATATTGGATTCAGGAACATCAATTTATCTTTCATTAAAACCTGAAACACTATATCGCAGACACGGGAAAAAGGCTCAAAACCGCCCACTTTTAACAGGGCTGGAAGGAGAGGCATTATATGAGGAACTTCTGAGCAAATTAAAAAAAAGAGGCCCTTTTTATGAAAGGGCCCAAATCATTATACCATGCGATGGCAAAAACATTCCTGAGATCACTCAGGAGATCTATGAACGACTGCTAAAAGAGCAGGCCAAAAGTTAAGGCGATACTCATATTTTGATTGCTAATGTCGACAAAATTCGGGTTGTATGTTTCCAAAATTGCCTCGGTCAGTTCCTGATCTGATCCGTCAGGGTAACGTCCGTCGGTTATATCTTGTTGAAGATATAATGCGTTTGCATCAGGCGGATAGAGGAAATAAGGATTGTAATCCGCGTCGTATTGCATAAATGTAATGGCCGCATCAATAAAAAAATCCTTATCCCGATACCCTAAACCTGCACTCAGATTGGTTTGGGACTTGTCAATGAACTGATCCTGATATGGATTGCCAATATATCTGTAACCTGCCCTCAGGCGAAAATGACCTAGGCGTGCCTCACCTCCTATGCTGTAATTCAAGACATTTTCGTAGGCATTGGCAATAATATTGTTTTGAACACTCAGATCATCAACGCTGGACCCTAAATTCATTGAGGCATAGTTAATCCATTGTACATCAGCGCTGATAAATCCATTTTTTCCGATAAAAACCGACGCCCCAGCGTTCAGCCGCCATGGTGATGTTAAGTTAAAATCGAATTCTAATGGATCATCCTCAGCAAACTCCCTGTTTAATACTGTCGTACTGTCGTAGTTAAAGTTATTGAAATTTGCTTCTACTGCGAAAATTGTAAACTCACTCATGCCTGTATAAGTAGGAGTATTGGCCGACACGCCAATCGTGATAAAATTTACCGGGCGGGCAATAATACCGAATGTTGCGTTTATTCCAGTGCCTCGTATTTCTGATGTTTCGAAAATCTGCGAGCTTTCCAATGCTGATTGCGGGTATTGCTCCATGTAGCTTTTTTCAATGTCATATCGCAAGGAAATTATGCCCAGACCGGCGCCAAAATAAATTCTGTCATTGTAATTGCCACCGTATGAAAAATTCCACTGGTTTTTACTACCCTCGGTCACTATATTTTCCATTTGAGTAACTGGGAATTGTTCACCAGGAAAATCCGGGAGAAGCCTGTTGACGAAATCATTGCTTCCATCGGAAAAGAATTCAGTGAGATATGTGTTATAAGCCAGCCTTGGTAAACTAGGCCCTTGCCGGCTGATATCCACTCCATCATCATTCAATTCGTTGGAGAACTGAACTAAATAGTCGAGAACATCATTGTTTACATTTTGACCATTATAACTGATCCTGCTATGGAACTCATTTACCTTATTAAAGCTGATGGCAAAGGAACCTCCCCGCCAGGCACCCGGCACAAGGTCGCCTTTCGATTTATTGAACACTATACCAAAACCCTCGATATTGAACCTGTTTTGGTTGTCTGCTGTTAAGTTGTTTAAATACTTGCTTTCAGTATTGAGGATGTTGAAAGACGGGGTGATGGAGAATTCTGATTTTTGATAAAAACCAAGTCCGGCCGGATTGGAAAGCGCCGAAGAAATATCTCCACCGAGGCTTATTTGCGTATTCCCGAGCCCCTGGATTCTGGCGCTTCCTACATAGTCGTATTGACTAAATAAAAGCGCCATCTCATGATAATCAAATGCAGCAGGCACTTTCTGCGCCGGGGAATTTGAAAAGGCAAAAACCATCAGGGCACTTATCAAAATAAGTGATTTGGCATACTTTAACATGATTTACCTGATTAAACGGTTAAAGAAATAAAAAAAAGAAGCAGGACTATTGCCTGCCTCTAGATCTTGAACCAGAAGATCCGCTTGATCTCGAAGGAGCGCTCGATCTTGATGGACTGCTACTTCTTTGGAAACTGCTTCCTGACGATCGGGATCTACTCGGGGTACTGAAAGAACTTCTGCTTCTACTAGGAGAAGAGCTTCTTTGATAGGTAGACCTGTTGTTGCTACCTGAACTAGGTCGTGTATACGTAGACCTTGAGTTACTTCGGCTATTATTCGAGTAACGCGATGGTCTGTCGTTTGTCATTGTTGACCTATTATTATAAGTACTCCTGTTGCTTCTGCTATATTGTGTATTTCTACTATTGTTTATCGTGTTAATTCTTGAAGACGAAGATCTTCTGTTAATTGTTGAATTTTCATTATTTCTCGACCTTCTGTAATACTCGTTTTGAGTCGTAGAAAAATCTCTCTCAGAAGATACTCTTCGACCATTAGTTTGTGAGTAGCTTCGACCTTCTGTGGACCTATTTCTTGTGTAGGTATAATCTGACCTTCTTTCATTATTATAAGATCGTCCTACGTTTCGATAGTTTCCACTGCTCCTTGAGTTCTTTGCACGGTATTGAACATTTCTTGTTCCGTTATCATAGACGGTGTAGTAAGCAGGGTTGTAAAAACGATTGCCATAGTGGAAACCATTCCTGAATCCCCAATTATATGCAGAATAGAACCCAAAGCCTGCGGGCCTTCCCCAGAACGGGTTGTGCCATGGTGAATAAAATGGGTCATTCCAAAAACCAGGGCCCCATGCATTACCCCAGGAGTAGGATAGACTAAACGCTGAATAAGGAGCGCCCCAGCCATAGCCGAAGTTATAACCAAAATTCCAGCCCGGTCTGGCCCATCCGTAGTACGGGTTAGCCCAGCTATTCCATCCAAATGGTGAGTTCCACGGATTGTTCCATGCTCCATACATACTGTTCCATCCGTAAGGGTTATTCCAGTTGTCATAATATGAATTCCGAACGATATTACGGGTTGTGTAATTATTGCTAATTATCGTTTCGTGACCCTGATTGGTCATGGCAGCGCCATTTTGTGCTCCGTTATAATCCTCTACATAATAATCGTCGCTGCTGTAATTATTGGCAGCAGGAGCATTATTCTGTGCCATTGCGGCTTGTGAGTCCGGTGATTTATATTTTGCAATATATTCAGGGTTCACATTTTTAGAGGAATAGTTTTCCTGAGGGTTTTCCTCAATAGCTTCGTATGTAGTAGATAAAGAAGCTGGCTTATCCCCAATTTTATTTTCTTCCAACTTAACGGTTTTCCTGTCTTTTGGCGTGAAATACATAAAGTCATATTCCTGCGCTGGCGCCGCTGAATAAGCAAAGGCGGCTATAATCGACAGGCTCAATATTTTATTCATCGATGCTTTCATAATTTCCTCCTGAATATATTTAATTCGATTCCTTACAATATAACGCTAATTTAACAATTTTGGTTAAAATAACCGACAAACTACTATATTTGCCAGACCAAGAACAATTAATATTGAGCAAACTTCATACCAAAAACACAAATTATGAGTAAAGGTCTTCCAAAAAGATCAGACGATTATTCTGCATGGTACAATGAATTGGTAAAAAGGGCTGATTTGGCCGAAAATTCCCCTGTAAGAGGAAGCATGGTGATAAAGCCTTATGGGTATTCCATTTGGGAAAAAATGCAGGCCGGCCTCGATAAAATGTTTAAGGATACCGGGCATACCAATGCATACTTTCCATTGTTTATACCAAAATCATACTTGAGCCGTGAGGCCGATCATGTCGAGGGTTTTGCCAAGGAATGTGCTGTAGTAACGCACTACAGGTTAAAGAAAAGTGAAGACGGAGGGGGTGTGGTTGTCGATCCTGAGGCTCGTTTAGAAGAAGAGTTGATTGTACGGCCTACCTCTGAAACGGTAATTTGGAACACATACAAAAACTGGATACAATCGTATCGCGATTTGCCTTTGCTCATCAATCAGTGGGCCAACGTAGTGCGATGGGAGATGCGGACGAGATTATTTTTACGTACGGCCGAATTTCTTTGGCAGGAAGGACATACTGCCCATGCCACAAAAGCTGAAGCCGAGGCGGAAACCATACAAATGCTGGAAATATATGCTGAATTTGCAGAAAAACATATGGCTTTGCCCGTGATCAAAGGAGTCAAAACAGAAAGTGAAAGGTTTGCCGGAGCTGTTGATACCTACTGTATAGAGGCGCTTATGCAGGACGGTAAGGCGCTTCAGGCCGGAACATCCCACTTTTTAGGACAGAATTTTGCCAAAGCTTTCGATGTCAAGTTCGCCAACCAGGAAGGTGGTTTGGATTATGTATGGGGTACGTCGTGGGGAGTGAGTACCCGATTGATCGGCGGATTGATCATGGCACATAGCGATGATAACGGCCTGGTCTTACCACCGAAACTTGCCCCTATACAAGTGGTCATCGTTCCTATAATGAAAGGTAAGGATCAACTGGTTCAGCTGGCTGATCAAGCTAATAAAATAGCTTCAAAATTAAGAGATAAGGGAATCAGTGTGAAATTTGACGATCGGGATACGCATAAGCCGGGTTGGAAATTCGCCGAATATGAACTTAAAGGTGTGCCAGTCAGGATTGCTATCGGTCCCCGTGACCTCGAAAACGGCACAGTAGAAATTGCGCGCAGGGATACTTTTGAAAAGCAGACGGTACAAGTGGATGAGGCTCCGGAAGTAATTTTCGAACTGATGGATGAGATTCAAAGCAATATTTATAATAAAGCACTAAATTTCCGTGAATCACACACAACTGAGGTGAGCACCTATGATGAATTTCAAGATGTGCTCGAAAATAAGGGAGGATTTGTCTTGGCTCATTGGGATGGTTCATCCGAAACAGAAGAACGTATTAAAGAGGAAACAAAAGCAACGATAAGGAGTATACCTCTAAATGCGGAAGAAGAAGCGGGTTCATGTGTATATTCCGGTAAACCAAGTAAAAAGAAGGTACTATTTGCGAGAGCATACTAATTGGTAAGTTAAAATTGTTAATTTTGAATAAATGCTAGAGTACTAAAGATGGAGTGGTTTCTCGTATTAACATTAGTTGTACTCGGAATAGGACTTATAGTCATTGAGATTATATTCGTACCGGGCACTACCGTTGTGGGAATAGTCGGATTACTTTCCCTGATTGCAGGTAATTATTTTGCTTTTCAGTACTTTAGTACTTTAACTGCCGCCGCCATTCTGGGGCTTTCTTTGATAGGTGGTGCAATAACAACCGTTATAGCGTTCAAATCGGGTACCTGGAATCGTTTTTCGCTGAAAGGGGTGAACACTTCCAGGGTAAATCTTGGTCCTGGGGACCAATTGCAAATCGAACAGCGCGGCGTGGCGCTATCAGCGCTAAGACCTTTTGGAAAGGCGGAGTTTGATGATAAAATATACGAGGTAAGATCTGCCGGGAATTATGTAAAGCAGGGTGAAAAGATCAAGATCATACTTCTGGATGGACCGAAAATATATGTAGAACCAATAAATGAATAGCCTTTTATGGATGCCTTTACACTCATAGTGGTGGTGATTCTGGCCATAGTGGCCTTCGTCATTCTTTTGTACTTTATTCCAATTAATCTCTGGATAACGGCTGTTTTTTCAGGCGTGAAAGTCGGGCTTTTTGAGCTCGTATTTATGCGAATTCGAAAAGTTCCTCCGGGAATAATCGTTCGCGAACTGATTACCTCGAATAAAGCGGGCCTGAAAGTAACTACTTCAGACCTTGAAACGCACTTCTTAGCGGGCGGTAATGTGCCCAATGTTATCAGAGCGCTCATTTCTGCGGATAAGGCCAACATTGGTCTCGGATTCCAGCAGGCCACAGCCATTGACCTCGCAGGTCGTGATGTATTTGAAGCAGTGCAGATATCAGTAAACCCAAAAGTGATTACTACCCCTAAGGTAGCGGCTGTTGCGGCGGATGGTATACAACTTATTGCGGTGGCACGAGTCACAGTTCGAGCCAATATACAACAACTAGTTGGGGGTGCAGGAGAAGATACCATCCTTGCAAGGGTAGGTGAAGGTATAGTTACTTCCATCGGTTCAGCGGAAACCCATAAAGAAGTATTGGAGAATCCGGATAAGATCTCAAAACTGGTGCTCGAGCGTGGTCTTGATGCCGGTACTGCATTCGAAATCTTATCTATCGATATTGCCGATGTGGATGTGGGAACTAACATTGGTGCGAAATTACAAACAGATCAGGCAAGTGCCGACCTGAAAGTTGCAGAGGCGAAAGCTGAAGAACGCAGGGCTATGGCCGTGGCGCTTGAACAGGAAATGAAAGCTAAAGCTCAGGAGGCACGAGCCAAGGTAATTGAAGCAGAAGCCGATGTACCAAAAGCGATGGCTGAAGCTTTCCGATCCGGTAATTTAGGCATAATGGACTACTATCGCATGCAAAATATAGATGCCGATACCAAGATGCGTGACTCGATTTCCGGAGAAGGACAAACGGGAAAAAGCTCTTCGGAGAAATAGAACAAAGTCAAAATAATATTTGTTAAAGCCTTGTGGGGACACAAGGCTTTTTTGTTTGCCTATTTCAAACCAAATTATGAAAATTTCAAAATCAAAATATAATATGCAGCAAATATTTCGATTATTGTAAAATAATTATTTAATTGCTGATAATTTGGAAATTATATTCCCTAATTAAATCCATGGGTAATGATTAATAAAGTGGTAAAAAATGCTCAGGAGGCAGTGAGCGATATACAAAGTGGTTCAGTGCTGATGCTGGGAGGTTTCGGCCTTTGCGGAATACCGGAAAACTGTATTCACGCTATTCTGGAACTCGGGATCGAAAACCTTACTTGTATATCCAACAACGCCGGCGTTGATGATTTTGGCATAGGACTTATGCTCCAAAAGAAACAAGTAAAGAAAATGGTTTCTTCCTACGTAGGTGAGAATGCTGAATTTGAACGTCAGTTGCTGTCTGGGGAGCTGGAAGTAGAACTATTACCTCAGGGCACACTTGCGGAAAGAATAAGGGCCGGTGGTGCAGGAATACCCGCTTTTTTTACACCTGCCGGCTATGGTACCGAAGTAGCAGAAGGTAAGGAAGTGAGGGAGTTTGACGGAAAAATGTACCTGATGGAAAAGTGGCTACGAGCCGACTTTGCCATAGTTAAAGCCTGGAAGGGAGATACAGCGGGAAACCTTATTTATAAAGGCACTGCCCGCAATTTCAATCCAATGATGGCTGCTGCAGGAAAAATCACCATTGCAGAAGTGGAAGAACTGTTACCGGCTGGTGAATTAGGTCCCAATGAAATACATACACCAGGTGTTTATGTCCAAAGGATTTTCGAGGGTGTTGGATATGAAAAAAGAATAGAAAAACGAACCGTAACTTCAAAAAACTAATATGGCACTCGACAAAATAGGTATTGCAAAGCGAATTGCCCAGGAAATAAAGGATGGCATGTACATTAACCTCGGTATTGGAATCCCAACCCTCGTGGCCAATTACATACCCGATAAATTGGAGGTTGTATTGCAATCGGAAAACGGGCTTTTGGGTATCGGACGCTTTCCTTTTGAAGAAGATGTAGAGGCCGATCTTATAAACGCCGGCAAACAAACGGTATCCATGCTTCCCGGTTCTTCCTTATTTAATTCTGCAGAAAGTTTTGGGATGATCCGTGGAGGACACATTGACCTCACTATTCTTGGTGCTATGGAAGTGTCAGAAAATGGCGATATAGCCAATTGGAAAATCCCGGGTAAAATGGTAAAGGGTATGGGGGGCGCTATGGACCTTGTTGCGGCTGCCAAAAATATTATCGTGGCCATGCAGCACAAAAGTAAATCGGGGAAAAGTAAGCTGCTCCCTTCCTGTACACTGCCTCTGACCGGTACAAAATGCGTCCGGAAAATTGTTACTGATATGGCGGTACTCAATGTATTGGATTCAGGAGGCTTTCAGTTGATTGAAAGAGCTCCGGGAGTTTCCGTTGAAGAAATAAAGGAGGCTACGGCCGGCAAATTAATTGTTGAAGGAGATATCCCTGAAATGAACATTTAACTTAAACTACCAAAATTTTGTTTCGACTAGAGACGTCCATTGATACGAACAGCCAGGATTTTCTGGATAATAAAAAGCGCCTTGGTAAAATTCTTGAAACCTTTAACAGGCGATTGAAAGAGGCAAGCAGAGGAGGATCCGAACATTCCGTTCATAAGCATAAAGAAAGGGGCAAACTACTTGCACGCGAAAGAATTGATCTCTTGCTTGATCCTGACACCCCCTTTATGGAGCTTTCTACCCTGGCGGCATTCGGTCAATACGATGATGCTTTTCCATCAGCCGGAATTGTAACGGGAATAGGCGTAGTACACGGCCGTGAAGTAATAATAGTAGCGAATGATGCTACGGTAAAGGGGGGCACTTATGTAAAAGAGACTATTAAAAAGCACGTACGAGCCCAGGAAATAGCTTTACAAAACCACCTTCCATGCATATATATGGTTGATTCGGGAGGTGTATTTCTCCCTGAACAGGCCAACGTTTTTCCTGATCGCTTCGATTTTGGAAGATTCTTTTACAACCAGGCAAGAATGTCGGCCTTGGGTATTCCGCAAATTGCCATCGTTATGGGATCTTGTACGGCGGGTGGCGCTTAC
The DNA here is from genome assembly GCA_003500135.1 of Cytophagales bacterium. Lineage (GTDB taxonomy): Bacteria > Bacteroidota > Bacteroidia > Cytophagales > Cyclobacteriaceae > UBA10427. The sequence continues at coordinate 38,102 of DNTA01000064.1, forward strand.
GTCCCTGCCATGAGCGACGAAGTGATTATCGTGCGGAATCAGGGAACAATTTTTATTGGAGGCCCTCCATTAGTTAAGGCCGCTACCGGAGAGGATGTGAGTGCAGAAGATCTCGGAGGAGCATGGGTACATACACATGAAAGTGGCGTGGCTGATCATATGGCCGAAAATGACGCCCATGCATTAGCTATTTGCCGCAATATTGTTGAATCATTTGGCGCTCCTGAAAAGCAACAACTTACCAGGCATAATATCGAAGAACCCTATTATGACCCCGAGGAGCTTTACGGCCTGGCGCCGGTCGACTTGAAAAAGCCCATAGATGCCCGGGAGATTATTATGAGAATGGTAGATGGCAGCTATTTTCATGAGTTCAAAAAGAATTATGCGCCCACCTTAGTCACGGGCTTCGCAAGAATAATGGGATATCAGGTAGGTATTATAGCCAATAATGGTGTTTTCTTTTCGGAAACATCATTAAAAGGAGCACATTTCATCGAACTGTGTACTTCCCGAAAGATCCCAATCATTTTCCTACAGAACATTACGGGTTTTATGGTTGGTAAAAGTTACGAACGCGGAGGCCTTGCCAAAGATGGAGCCAAATTGGTACATGCGGTGGCCAATGCAAATGTGCCCAAATTCAGCGTGATCTTCGGTGGGTCATTTGGCGCAGGAAATTATGCCATGGCTGGTCGCGCTTATGACCCCAACCTTCTTTTTATGTGGCCCAATGCAAAAATCTCAGTAATGGGGGGCGAACAGGCAGCAGGAGTTTTATTGACTGTAAAAGAAGCCCAATTAAAAGCAAAAGGTAAAGGCCTCGAAAAAGAACAGGTCGAAAAGCTGAAGTCTGAAATTCTTCAAAAATATGAAGTGGAAGGTTCTGCCTATTTCAGCACGTCCCGTCTTTGGGATGACGGTATAATAGATCCGGTCGATACAAGAAAAATACTGGCTATGGGAATAGCCGCTTCACTCAATAAACCCTGGCCGGATCAGCAAAACGGTGTGTTCAGAATGTAAAAAAACAGTTAATCTATCTTGACTGATGAAAAACTTTGAAACGATTGATTTGACCAAAAATGGCCACTTCGCCACAATTTGGTTGAATAGAAAGCAGGTCAAAAATGCCATTGACCCTCAAATGATTGAGGAGATATTGGCTGCTTTAGAGCATTTAAAAAAGGATGAAGATATAAGGGCGTTGGTGATCAGTGGAAAGGGGGATGTGTTCTCGGCAGGTGCCGATTTGAATTGGATGAAAAAAAGCGCCAAATATTCTTATGACCAAAACCTTGAAGATGGCAAAAAATTGCAAAGGCTTTTTCAAGGTATCTATTCATTCCCAAAGCCTACCATCGCGCAGGTGCATGGTGTGGCGATGGGTGGTGCATTGGGCATAATCGCAGCTTGCGACAATGCATTTTGCGCTAGAGATACCATTATGGCATTTTCAGAGGTACAACTAGGTCTTGTTCCAGCCACTATTGCCCCTTATGTAGTTAAAAAAATAGGCGAATTTGCGGCTAAGGACCTAATGTTCTCCGCCCGTATTTTCAATGGAGAGGAAGCAGCCAGAATAGGTTTAGCTAATCGCGCGATAATTATTGGCGACCTTGAGCCCGAAGTAATGAAATACCTTTCATTTTATAAAAAAACAGCTCCCGGAGCCCTAATCCAGTGTAAGCAAATGATTCACAAAGTGGTGGATGGATCATTTGAAAACGGGGAGCTTGACCAGTTTACCATCGAGCAAATTGCAAAGGCAAAAGCAAGTGATGAAGGTGTAGAAGGAATGGAAGCCTTTATTGGAAAAAGAAAGCCAGCCTGGATTATCCCATAAAAATTACCAAATGACCCAATTCAATAAAATATTAGTAGCCAATAGAGGCGAAATCGCTTGTCGGATCATCCGTTCCATACGAGAATCAGGGTGCACTCCTGTTGCTGTTTTTGCCAAAGATGAGCGAAATGCCCTTCATGTTAAACTTGCCGTTGAATCGTACAGCTTAGGTTCGGGCAGGCTTACTGAAACCTATCTCAATCAGCAAAAAATAATTGACCTTGCTAAAAAGTCAGGGGCACAAGCCATACATCCGGGCTACGGTTTCCTTTCGGAAAACGAGGAATTTGCACGTAAATGCAGCGATGAAGGCCTGATTTTCATCGGTCCCCCGGCGGAGGCCATACAGCTTATGGGCAACAAGGTAGCTGCACGAAACACGGCAGAATCTGCCGGTGTACCCATACTAAAAGGAATAGAAGGCGACCGGGATGCGCTATTAAAACAGAAGGCTGGATTGCCCTATCCGGTTTTGATCAAGGCAGCAGCAGGTGGAGGAGGAAAGGGTATGCGTAAGGTTCTCCATGCATCAGACTTCGAAGAGGCTTTAGATGCCACTATTCGAGAAGCAAGCAGTTATTTTGGTAACGGACAGGTATTTATTGAGCGCTTCATTGAAAATCCCAGACATGTTGAAGTGCAAGTTATGGGAGATCAACATGGAAATGTGGTTCATCTCTTTGAAAGGGAATGCACGCTTCAGAGGCGGCATCAGAAAATCATTGAAGAAGCCCCTTCGCCAACTATAAGCGAATCAACAAGGGAAAAGATGACAGATGCTGCGGTAGCCCTGGCAAAACAAGTAGGATACTTCAGCGCCGGCACTGTGGAATTTTTGGTGGATGAAGCACAAAACTTTTATTTTCTTGAAATGAATACCCGTATTCAGGTAGAGCATCCTGTAACGGAATTCATTACAGGCAAAGATCTGGTTAGAGAACAAATAAATGTGGCACAAGGGAAAAAGCTATCATTTCAACAATCTGAATTAGCCATAAACGGACATGCCATCGAATGCCGGGTATATGCAGAGGACCCTTCACAAGATTTCATTCCATCTCCGGGTGAAATCATCGGTTTGCATTTTCCTGAATTTCCAGAACTCCGCATGGATACCTTTACTCATGAACCTACAACGGTGCAAAGTCATTATGACCCAATGATTGCCAAGGTAATTCAGTACGGCGAAGACCGGTCAACAGTAATCGATAAGATGGTAATGGCGCTTTCAGATACTTCGGTGCAAGGAATTAAAACGAATGTGCCATTTCTTTTAGCGCTTTTGCAGCACAGTGATTATCTGAATAATCAGATTTCAACCCATTATATAGATGATCATCTCAAAGAAATCAATGAAAAAGTCGAAGAGCTTGCCGGCAAACAACCAGTGGAGGTCCTTTTGGCCACCATGCTTGTTCTGAAAAGCTCGGGCGATAATAAACTAAATATTTGGAATGAAATTGGTTTCTGGCGCCAAACGAGGTCATTAAAGGTAGACCTGGAGGGAAAAACATACGAAATTCATCGAATGCTGTTGGCCCGTAATGAAATCCAATTTGAATACAACGATAACCCAATAAGTTTTCATATCAGGCACAAACATGAAAATGTAATGGTACTCGAAAACAAGGAAAGTATTCACCAAGTATTTTTTAGTAAAGACCAAAAGGGGCAAACACTACTGAGTACGAATGGTTTCAGTTTTACACTCAACACGAGCGACAACCTTCAATCGTACAATTTTTCATACGCTTTCGAAGATGATTCTTCGGATAAAAAGGTAACAGCGCCAATGCACGGTTCTGTTGTGAAACTTTTATGCCAGCAGCAGGATGAAGTGCAGAAAGGCCAAAAACTGATTGTAGTTGAGGCAATGAAAATGGAAAATACCCTGGTAGCGCCTATGAACGGCAAAGTGGTTAAGATCATGGTAAAAGAAGGTCAACAGGTGGAAAAAGACCAGTTGTTGATTGAGATAGTATAAACAACCATAATCCAAAAACAAGAGATGCACATAAAAGAAGAACATAATCTGATTCGTCAATCTGTCCGCGATTTTGCTGAACAGGTCATTCATCCAAAAGCACAGGAACTAGATGAAAAGGCTCAGTTCTCTGAGGATATCACCCGTCAAATGGGTGAAATGGGCCTCATGGGTATGGTGATTCCCAAAAAATACGGCGGGCAGGAAATGGACTATTTATCTTATATCATTGCTGTGGAGGAGTTAGCCAGGATTGATAGTTCTCAGGCGGCCACTATTGCAGCTCACAATTCTCTTGGAATAGGACCAATCTATTATTTCGGAAATGAAATACAAAAGGAAAAGTATCTTCCTCAGCTTTGTACCGGCGAAAAACTATGGGCCTTTGGACTTACAGAGCCCAATGCAGGCTCCGATTCGAGAGGGTCGAAAACCACAGCCAATTTAGAATCCGGAAAGTGGGTGATCAATGGATCCAAAATTTTCATTACCAACGGGTCTTCCAAAATGTCTGCCGGAGCCTCGGTTCAGACGATTTCCGGCCGAAAGGAAGATGGAAGAAAGGAATATTCCTGTATCATAGTAGAAAAGGGCACCAAAGGATTTACTTCGAGAACCATGAAGGGTAAAATGCTTTGGAGAGCCTCCGATACGTCGGAATTATTCTTTGATAATTGCACGGTTCCCGAGGAAAATCTATTAGGCCAAAGGGGTAACGGATCGAAGATTATGCTTAGCACACTCGATCGAGGCAGGTTGTCCATTGGCGCTATGGGACTCGGGTTGGCCCAGGGGGCTTATGAACTGGCGTTAAAATATGCCAAAGAGCGCCATCAGTTCGGTCAGGCCATAGGCAAGTTTCAGGCAATAGCCTTTAAAATATCCGATATGGCGACCAAAATTGAAGCGGCACGGCGACTGCTGTACCACGCCTGCTGGCTGGTGGATACTGGACAACCGTTTAGCAAAGAAGCAGCAATGGCCAAATTGTACTGCTCGGAGGTTGCTCGTGAGGTGGCTGATGAAGCTGTACAGGTACACGGCGGATACGGTTTAATGAAAGATTATGACATAGAAAGGTTCTACCGCGATCAACGAATTCTTCAAATAGGAGAAGGCACCTCTGAAATCCAGAGGTTGGTGATCTCCAGACATTTGGGTATTTAATGGGAAAAGCAGAGGTAAAAATAATTGAATGCCCCAGAGATGCCATGCAGGGCATAAAAAAGCCTATTCCAACTTCCTGGAAAGTGCAATACATCAATGCTTTGCTGGAAGTAGGTTTTGATACCATTGATTTCGGAAGTTTTGTTTCCCCGAAGGCAATTCCCCAAATGGCCGATACCTCAGAGGTACTTGAACAATTAAATTTATCAAAATCATCCTCCGGTCTTTTGGCAATCGTGGCGAACCAAAGGGGGGGACAGGAAGCATGTCGAAAGTCTGAAATTGAATATATTGGCTATCCTTACAGCATTTCGCCGACATTTTTAAAGCGAAATATAAATAAGGATACAACCGAAGCTTTTGAAATTGCTTTAGACCTGAAAAAAATGGCCGATGAGCATCAAAAAGCATTGGTGGTGTATATTTCAATGGCTTTTGGCAATCCATACAGCGACGAATGGGGTATCGATCTACTTCGGGAGCATACCGGTAAACTGGTGGAAAATGGAATTAACATTATTTCTATTTCCGATACGGTAGGAATTGCAGATCCGGATAAAGTGCACCACGTTTTTGATTCACTTTTAAAAAAATTCCGAGAGATTGAATTTGGCTTACATCTGCATACAACTTCTAAAGCCTGGTATGAAAAGATAGATGCAGCCTATCTGGCTGGATGCAGGCGATTTGATAGTGTGCTAAACGGGTTGGGTGGTTGCCCTATGGCGGGCCCCGATCTTGTTGGAAATGTGAGGACCACCGATCTGCTACAATACTTTGAAGATAAAGGAATACAAACGGGCATCGACGCCGAAAAATTATTGGTTGCCGCAGAGCTAGCCAAAAACATGATTTAAGTCATTAACATGCCTTTTTTCACCCCTCTACCCCTTGCTTTTCATCCTTTTTAAAGGTAGATTTAATACATCTTGCTTACCCAAAGCAAGTTATACACATAAACACAATTCTTGGATTTTCCACCTTAAAAAAAGGCCATATGAAAGTTTACGATGAAAAGCACATAAAAAACATTGCTCTTGTTGGCGGGGCGAAAAGCGGCAAGACAACGCTTGCCGAAACCATGATGTTTGAAGCGGGAATCACTAAACGCAGAGGTTCCGTTGAGGATAAAAACACCATCTCGGACTATCACGAAATAGAACACGAGCGCCAGAATTCAATTTATGCAACTTCCCTTCACACCGAGTGGCGCGATTACAAGATCAATATAATAGACACACCTGGTATGGACGATTTCATGGGAGAAATCGTTTCATCTATGCGTGTTTCCGATACTTGCGTGGTGTTAATTAATTCACAGCATGGTGTTGAGGTAAGTACCGAGCTGATCTGGAATTACGTTGATAAATTTAAGAAGCCCGTAATTTTAGCGATGAACCAATTGGATCATCCAAAAGCAAATTTTGAAGCATCATTTGATTCCGTAAAAAAACGATTTGGCAGTCCGGCAATACTCATGCAATACCCGGTAAATGCAGGCGAGCAGTTTGACTCAATCATCGACTTGCTAAAGATGACGATGTATAAATTCCCGGCAGAAGGTGGTAAGCCGGAAAAGCTACCTATCCCGGACGAGGAAAAAGAGCGGGCCAACCAATTGCACAATGAACTCGTGGAAAAAGCTGCTGAAAATGATGAAGAATTGATGGAGCTCTATTTCGAAAAAGGCGAGCTCGATGAAGATGAGTTGAGAAAAGGGCTGAAAATTGGTATGATGAAGCACGACGTTTTTCCTATTTTTTGCATTTCAGCCAAAAAGAATATGGGAAGTGGCCGTATGATGGGCTTCATCGACAATGTGGCCCCTGCAGCCATGGAAATGAATCCTGAACTCACCACTGAAGGAGAGAATGTCCCTTGCGATCCATCCAAGCCTACTTCAATATTTGTGTTTAAAACTATAGTGGAGCCTTTCCTTGGAAAAATCAACTTTTTCAAAGTTACTTCAGGAGTTTTAAAAGAAGGTATGGAGCTGGTAAATAATCAAACCGACACTACCGAACGTTTTGCACAGCTCTATATCATGGACGGCAAGAGCAAGCATCAGGTGGAGCAACTGGTAGCCGGTGACATTGGTGCATCAGTAAAGCTCAAAAATACCCATACCAACCAGACATTACATGACAATTCAGTAAGTTATGAGTTGGTAAAAATGGATTTCCCTGAGCCACGCATGCAAACCGCCATTAAGGCTAAAAGTAAACATGACGAAGAAAAATTAGCCGAAGCGCTAAGGGAAATTCACGAAGAAGACCCTACTACCTTCGTCGAGTTTTCGCGGGAATTGAAACAAATGTTACTTTATGGCCAGGGTGAACTGCATTTTGCGGTTATCGAATGGAAGCTCAATCATATCTACGATATCGAAGTAGAGTTTCTCAAACCAAAAATCCCGTATCGCGAAACCATACAAAAACCTGCCGATGCCGATTATCGACATAAAAAGCAATCGGGTGGCGCAGGTCAGTTTGGCGAGGTGTACATGCACATTGAACCCTATATCGAGGGCATGGAAGACCCAAGCGGATACAACATTCGTGGTAAGGAAGTGATCGATCTGGAATGGGGCGGCAAGCTCGTTTTCTACAACTGTATTGTAGGAGGGGTCATTGATGCACGCTTTATTCCATCTATATTAAAAGGTGTTATGGAGAAAATGGAGGAAGGCCCGATTACCGGTTCTTACGTCCGTGATGTATGCGTTATGGTATACGACGGTAAAATGCACCCGGTAGATTCTAATGACATCAGCTTTAAGATTGCTGGCGCACAGGCCTTTAAACAGGCCTTCCAAAAAGCCGATCCAAAAATTCTGGAACCCATCTACGACCTTGAAGTATTGGTGCCCGAAGAATTGATGGGAGAAGTAATGACTGACCTGCAAACCAGAAGATCAATTATTCAGGGCATGGATTCTAAAGACGGTTTCCAGCAGATCAAGTCAAAAACACCTCTTGCCGAAATGTATAAGTATTCTACCGCTCTCAGATCAGTTACCCAGGGTAGGGCAAGCTTCAAAGCGAAGTTTGCCGAATATGCCCCGGTACCTTTTGACATCCAACAAAAATTGGCTAAAGAACAAAGTGAACTGGTAGAGGGATAGAATCGAATTTAATAAAACTTAAGGTGTCCTTTCGGGCGCCTTTTTTTATGATCTAATTTGAACCTACATTTCAACATCCCATTATCCTGATTTCATTGTACTGAGCGGTTGATAAAACAAATCGACCATTTGAATAATAAAAATTGTATACGAGGCAATTTGAAGTATTTTTGTTTTTAAAAATAAAATGCATGCATTCTATTATCAAGACCAGCGGAATATCCAAAGTTTACCATATGGGTACGGAAACCATCCACGCCCTTCAAACCATTTCCATTGAAATTGCCAAGGGGGAGTATGTAGCCTTTATGGGCCCTTCAGGATCGGGCAAATCAACCCTGATGA
>DNTA01000033.1 GCA_003500135.1 Cytophagales bacterium
TCGCCCAGCCAGCTACCCCTAAAAATATTTACCCGGCCATTATCGACCATTTCCTGATGTACGGGAGCAGGATTGCTTTCTATTTTGACATCCACACCTATTTGCGACCATTGCTTCTGAACGTATTCCATGATCTCCTTGTACTGCTGCGAAGTATATAAAGTGATCGGTGGGATCTTTTTACCTCCCGGGCCAAAACCCGATTCGATTAAAAGGGCCTCTGCCTTCGCCCGATCGAAGCCGTAACCCTCCACGTCGTCCTGATCCCAGGCAACTAATGGTGGTGGTACAACTCCTTTATCAGCCGGAATACCAAGGTTGTTCAATAGAAATTTGACCAGTTCTTCCTTATTGATCGCATAGTTCAGCGCCATCCTGAATTTATTGTTCAAAAACGGATGGTTTTTATTGTCATACAATTCAGGATCAACCACAATGCCGATATATTCGGTATTGAGATAAGGTAATTTCTGGACCTTGAACTGTCCTACAAATTCATCCCTGATTTCTCCGTCTTTTTTAAGCAGCTGATCAGCAAAAGTAGCCTGTATACCCGACATAAAGTCCAGTTTTTGCTGTTGGAAAGCCAGGAACTCCTGGTGCTTATCCGGAATAAAAGATACCTGGACAGCATCGAGGTACGGCAGTCGGTTACCATCCCTGTCGTATTTCCAATAGTTGTCATTTTTTACCAACGTAAGACTATTGCCTTCGTCCCATGATTTAAACCTAAATGGTCCTGAGCCAACAGGATTTGCCCTAAAATCTTCGCCATATTTAATCACTGCTTCCCGGGGCACAATGTAGGTATAGGGCATTGCCAAAATATCGAGGAAAGGCCCGAAAGGTTTGGACAACTTGATCACTACTGTAGTCAGGTCGGGTGCAGTGATCCACTCGGGATCAATTTCACCGTTAGACGCCTTTTTGGCTTTATCCAGAAACACCCACGCTCCGGTACTTTGCGTAGCGGGATCAAGTAATCTTTTAAAACTATAAACTACGTCCTTAGAGGTAAGCTCCCTGCCCCGGCCATTGGGAAAACAAGGGTCATCGTGAAAATACACCCCTCTCTTAATTTTTATTTTATATTCGAGGCCATCGGCAGATACATCCGCAGCAGCTGCCAGGTTTGGTATGGGGTTCAGGTCTTTGCTCAATTCAAATAAGCCGCTGAATATCTGCGTGGTGGCCCAGGTATTGGCCTGATTACGTGCGAAAGCCGGATCAAGAGAGCTCAGGCCGTCGGCCTGATTGTAATAAAATATTTTTTGTTCATTTTGGGCGGTTTCTGCAGATTCCTGCTTTTTTGAGCCACAGGCATAAAAAATAAAGATAATGAGTAAACCGCTGAAAAATTGTCTGCTCATAGTGCTATTCAATTATTGCTGAAAAAATATATCTTTGCGACTGCGATTTGATGAACTATTAAATATTATAGAAAAAATTAAATAACACAAACCACAACCCAAGTACCGAAAGTTACGCTTTTTTCCGGATTTAATTACTTTTCAACCCCTAACTTTGTAATGGTATTATGACTGAGTCAAATAGGTTAAGGCTGATTTTTTTATTAGATTTCCGGCTCGAAAAAAGTGAAGCACAACAAAACATAAATACGATAACAACTTAACGCAATATGGGCAAAATTATAGCGATTGCAAATCAAAAAGGAGGTGTAGGTAAAACCACTACCGGTATAAACCTTGGGGCAAGTTTAGCAGCACTGGAATTTAAAACACTGATTGTTGATGCCGATCCACAGGCTAATTCTACCAGTGGTGTGGGACAAAACCCTAAAGAGGTAAGAAATAGCATTTACGAATGCATGGTAGATGATGTGGATGCCGGTGATTGTATAATTGAAACCGATATTGATTACCTTTACCTGCTGCCGTCCCATATCAATCTTGTGGGTGCCGAAGTAGAAATGGTGAATATCGAGAAGCGCGAAGAAAAAATGAGAGAAGCGCTAAAGCCCATTCAAAATGATTACGACTTTATAATAATTGACTGCTCACCTTCACTCGGCCTTATCACGGTAAATGCCCTTACTGCCGCCGATAGTGTGATAGTACCTGTACAATGTGAATACTTTGCACTGGAAGGCCTGGGCAAATTGCTTAATACAATCAAAATTATTCAATCGAGGCTCAATACAAATCTCGAAATTGAAGGCATACTGCTTACGATGTACGATGTGAGGCTTAACCTATCCAACCAGGTGGTTGAAGAAGTAAAAGCACACTTTCAACACATGGTATTTGAAACGTTAATTCCCAGAAATATTAAGCTCAGCGAATCACCTAGCTTCGGGCTGCCAGCTATCGCGCACGATGCCGAAAGCAAGGGGGCAATAAGCTATCTGAACCTGGCCAGGGAGATCATTGATAAAAATAATATGGGTAAATAAATGGCTGACAGTAAAAAACCGAAAAGAAAAGCATTGGGGAGAGGCCTGGGAGCGTTACTTGAAGATAGTAACTCCGGCCAGCGTGGGGAAGATCGCATCAACAGTGATGTCAACGTAGTCGGTTCTATTAATGAAATCCATGTAAATGACATAGAAACCAACCCATACCAGCCCAGAACTGAATTTGATAAGGAGGCGCTTGATGAGTTGGCTGTTTCGATTAAAATTCAGGGCATCATTCAGCCCATTACAGTCAGAAAGCTTGGCAACAACAAATACCAATTGATATCCGGTGAAAGGAGATTACAAGCTTCCAAACTGGCCGGATTGGAAAATGTGCCGGCATATGTGCGTGTGGCTGACGACCAGCAGATGCTGGAAATGGCGCTAATAGAAAATATTCAACGCGAAAACCTCAATGCCATCGAAATAGCCCTGAGCTATCAACGGCTGATCACCGATTGTAACCTGAAGCAGGAAGAGCTCGGTGATCGCGTGGGTAAAAAGCGTACTACGGTAAACAATTACATGCGTTTATTAAAGCTCCCACCGGATATTCAGGCAGGTATTCGCGACAAGAAAATCTCCATGGGGCACGCAAGGGCGCTGATCACAATCGAAAATGTTGACACACAATTAAGCATTTACCACAAAATAATAAAAGAAGACCTAAGTGTCAGAAAGGTTGAGGATTTGGTGAGGAACTGGCAGGATAAACCTTTAAAAGACAAGGATAAGAAAACTGAAGTGCCATATGAAATAAAGCAGGTTCAGGATAAGCTTTCCTCTCATTTTGGTACCAGGGTACAGGTCAAGCATGGTAAAAATAATAAGGGTGAAATAAAGATCCCTTATTTGTCCAACGACGATCTCACACGTATACTTGAAATCCTCGAGTTGTAATGAAGCTTGTTTACTCTTTTACATTTGCGTTTTTATTATTGCTCTCCTGTGACGCCCAAGTACAGGAAAGTGATACCGCACGTTTACAAAGAGAATCAAAAGCGGGGTTTCAGGAACCAGGAATAGTTGGTACATATGCCGAAGACACCGTGGTGGTCCAGACCAACCCCAATGAAAAAGACCCGGACCGGGCAGCCATTCTTTCAGCAGTTGTACCCGGCCTCGGCCAGGTGTACAATAATAAGCCCTGGAAACTACCCATCATCTATGGGACCGGAATAACTTTAGCCTATTTTCTCAAATTTAATAATGACATCTACATAGAGTCGAGGAATGCCCTGCTCGCAATCAAAGATGAAGACGACAGAACGCAGAACCCCATTGATTTTCTGGATGAATCGGACCATGTACGACGGGCGGAATTTTTCAGAAAGAATCGTGACCTGCTTATCGTTACTAGTGTTGCCTTTTATTTTTTGCAAATTGTAGAAGCCTATGTAGATGCACACCTCGATCAGTTTATTATAGAAGAAAACCTCACTTTTCGAATATTGCCGGGAATTCAACAAACTCCGGGCATGCAAAATGCGTATGGTCTAAGGCTGACATTAAACTTTAATAAATGAATATACTAATACTCGGATACGGTAAAATGGGAAAGGCTATTGAGGAAATAGCCGTGGATCGTGGACACGAAATAAAGCACAAAATAAATATTAATAATACCAATGCTTTGAAGTTCATTGACCCGGAGGAAATTGATGTGGCGATTGAGTTTTCCCAACCTGATGCTGCCTTTAGCAATATTTCCTATTGCCTGGAACGTAACATACCTATCGTTTCGGGTACAACCGGATGGCTTGACCGAAAAGAAGAGGTGGAAAAGTTATGTCAAGAAAAAAACGGCACCTTCTTCTATGCCTCCAACTTCAGCCTGGGGGTTAACCTGTTTTTTAAGCTCAATGAATTACTGGCCAAAATGATTCGTGGCCACAAGGATTACGATCCCGATATTACCGAAATCCATCATACTGAAAAAAAAGATGCCCCGAGCGGAACAGCCATTACTTTGGCAGAGGGGATCATTGCCGGAAATGATGTATTTAAAAGGTGGGTACTGAAAGAAAACCCAGATACTGATGTTGCCGCTCACCAAATCCCGATTACTTCAATCAGGGAAAATAGTGTTCCTGGCAAGCACATTGTGAAATACCAATCAGATATAGACGATATCGAGATCAAACACACAGCGCACAGCCGCGATGGTTTTGCACTTGGCGCTGTATTGGTGTCTGAATGGATAAAAGGCAAAAAAGGAGTATTCAACATGAATGATTTCATGAATTTTTAAAATATTGTTCAACGAAGTAAAAAGATCGTGGCTAATAAGTTTTTAAACCTTTTTAAAAAGAAAGAAAAGAAAGTAAAAAAGAGCCCCCTGAGAGAGTGGACTGACGCCATAATTTTTGCAGTTATCGCAGCAACCCTCATCAGATGGCTGTTTTTGGAAGCATACACAATTCCGACACAGTCGATGGAAAAATCGCTCCTGGTTGGTGATTTTCTATTTGTAAGCAAGGCACACTATGGTGCGCGAACACCAAAAACACCTCTGCAGGTGCCCTTGACACATCAAAAAATCTGGTTGACTGATATACCGTCTTACCTGGATTGGATACAACTACCACAGTACCGCTTGCCCGGATTTTCTGACATAGAACGAAATGATGTGGTAGTCTTTAACTGGCCAACAGATTTTGACTATCCTGTAGACCTGAAAACGAACTATATAAAAAGGTGCGTAGGTGTTCCGGGCGATGAGTTGAAAATAGTCAACGGCCAGGTATATATCAACGGTCAAAAGGGAGTGAACCCTCCCGAAATGCAATTCCAGTATTATTTGCAGACCAACCAACAAATAAATGAGCGCGTTTTTAAAAAGTATGGCATAAATCGTGATGTCAGGGCGGCCAATGGTGGTTACTTTATCCATACCACCCCTGAAACAGCTGAAGAACTTAAAAAATTAAGCTTTATAATTGATGTCGTTTCGCTTAAAAGAAAGCCAAGCGATTTTAACCCGGAGATATATCCCAAATCCGACCTTTTTCAATGGAACCAGGATAATTTCGGGCCGTTGAAGGTACCGGCAGAAGGAGAAACTATCGAGTTGACGACTGATAACGTGGCCAAATATGGCTTTGTTATTGAGAATTACGAAGGGTTTGACGATGGTGAAGTAGTGATTGAGAATAATCAAATTAAAATCAATGGTGTGGCAATTGACGAATACACCTTCAATCAGAATTACTACTTTATGATGGGCGACAACCGTCACAATTCCCTCGATTCCAGATTTTGGGGTTTTGTGCCTGAAGATCATATTGTAGGTAAAGCGCTATTCATCTGGTTATCGCTGGATGCCAATGGTGGTTTTACTGACTATGTGAGATGGAGCCGTCTATTTAATGGGATTGAATAAAACATACCCGCCACTGGCGGGGTTTTTTTTTTTTTNNCCCGCCACTGGCGGGTTTTTTATTTACTGATAAATATCCAGAAAAGATAAATTACGTATTAACTGTTAGTTGAAGACAAAACCTTTACGACCACAAGGATATTCGTCACATTTGAAGGCATTTAGGAGGGAAAAAGGTAAATTTGTCCAAACAAAAGAACTTTCATGCAGCGCGACGACCAATTAGATAAAATAGAAGACGCCATTGAAGCAATCAAAAATGGTGAGATCATTATTGTAGTTGATGATGAGGACAGAGAGAATGAGGGTGATTTTATATGTGCGGCTGAATGCATTACACCTGAAATTGTCAATTTTATGGCTACCTACGGCCGCGGCCTTATCTGTGCAGCCATAACAGAAGAACGGTGTGAAGAATTGGACCTGGAATTGATGGTAGGTAAAAATACGGCGACCTACGAAACGCCATTCACCATTTCGGTAGACCTTATTGGTAATGGTACCAGTACCGGTATTTCGGCAGAAGACAGGGCCAAAACCATAAAAGCGCTGGTAGACCCGTCTACGAGGGCCGAAGACCTGGGTAGACCAGGGCATATTTTCCCCCTTAAAGCCAAAAAGAACGGTGTGCTTCGACGCTCTGGCCATACAGAAGCCACAATAGATTTCGCCCGACTTGCCGGTTTCAAACCAGCAGGAGTATTGGTGGAAATCATGAACGATGATGGCTC
>DNTA01000250.1 GCA_003500135.1 Cytophagales bacterium
GGCTATGATTACGTTGCGAGTGGCAGCGCAGTGTAGCAGCCTGTCCCGAGCACTCGGGGCCAATCCGATCTGCTTTGGTTTTCTAACAGGTAGCGGAACGCGCTGCATGCCGCAAGTATTCATGTCCTGATTTTAGTTTAAATTTAGGGAATAATCTCCAACCTAGTAGGTGAGAAGGAATGAATTATAGCCATCCTAAGTTTGTATTGATTAAGTTTCAATTAAAATTACAAAGAACAAAAGAGCAGAGTAAGATTAATATAGGTGTGGGAACTGAAGATTCCGTCAACAATGAAAATCCCTGCTCTTTTCTACTTAATTACCTTTAGTTCATTAGGCCAAAAGAGCCTGTTTTAGGATGTTGTAAATCAAGTAGCTTGTTCTTTATAAATCTATTTTATATGAATAAAAATACGTTAATTTTCGGTATCGACATAAGCAAGGATACCTTTGATGTTTACGGTGGATCGTTGGGACACAAGCGTTATTCAAACACTGACAAAGGTTTTAAGGCATTTATGACAATACTTCCAAAACAGGCCCATTGTGTTATGGAAGCCACAGGTTGTTATCATCATAGGCTAGCACTGTTTTTAAATGATAATACCATATCAGTGAGTGTTGTAAATCCATTAATTATAAAGCGTTACATTCAGATGAAGCTTAGGCGCATAAAGACAGATAAGAGTGATGCTTTTATGATCTATGACTATGGCTGTAATGAGTTACTAGAACTATGGTCTCCAGACCCTGAGTATTTAACACAGGGTCGAGAAATACTGTCTTTAATACAGATGTACCTAAAACAGTCTACAGCGTTAAAAAATAAATTACATGCCTTAGAGAGTCAAGGTCATACCAAAGGAAAGGCCGTTACTTCTATAAAGCGCCAGCTAAGGTCTTTAAAGAAAGAGTGTGAGATTTTAGAATCAGAAGTTGAGTGTTTAATTAAGGAAAATGAGCCATCATTGTTTACAAGATTAAAAACCATTCCAGGTATCGGAAAGAAAACAGCAATTCTATTGATGCTAAATACGGGTAATTTTCAAGAATTTGCCACTTCTAAGCAAGTGTCATCCTTTTTAGGTTTAGCACCCAATGAGCGCAGTTCAGGAAGTAGTATACGCGGCAGATCCAGGATTAGTAAGACAGGTGATGGACTAGTACGCAACCATTTATTTATGTGCAGTTTTACAGCTTGTATTCACAACAAACAATGTAAAGCATTATTTGATAGAATTGTGGCTAAAGGAAAGAGCAAGAAACTGGCGCTAATAGCAGTATGTAACAAACTTATTAAACAAGCATTTGCAATTGCAAAATCAGGACTACCATATGATCCTAACTATGCGATGAACTAAATCACAAAATGTTTGGATTTTAGCTTAGTTCATTGTTGGCTACAGTTTTTTAGATTCCGGCGAGATCTTGTCGTCCGATTATGGTCATTATTTCAACGGTCTCATTTTGAATTCTATAAAAAATACTATCAGAACCACATACACAACGGCGATATCCTGTCTTAATGAAGTCCACAGATTCAAATGAATGTGGGTTTTTAGCTATGAGGTCAAAATATTCAAAAAAGGTCTCGAAATATTTGTCAGCTTGGCTCATCCCGAACTTTTGAATGCCATATTGATGAATGCGAATTAGGTCAGATTTGGCTTGGTTGCTTAGTCGATAATTAGCCATTAAAAGAGGACTTTGATTGGGCTAGTATATCACTCTTGCTGTTGGTTGTGAATCCACTTTCTTCAGCTTTTTCAAGTCGAGCTCTAATCCAATCAATTTCAATTTGTTGATTTCGCGCCTGCCTAATTAAATCATTAACTAACTCACTCTTACTTGAGTATTCTTTGCTATCAACTTGCGACTTTAACCATTGATCATTGGGTTCGGTCAGAGAAATACTTTGTCGAGTCATAATTTTTTATTTGGTGTAAAAATACACCAATTATGCATCAAATCCAAATTTGTTTGAATTGTAGCCAACGGTTTTGGCTATGGTTTCGTTACGGAATGGTACGCGAGTATCATTCCGCCGTAACCATAAATTTAGCAAAAAGGCTCGAAATTCCGATTAGGAATTTCAGCCGTAATGAACTATAGCCGTTGTTGGGTTTAGTTATTTTTTAATTTCGGTGGATTGGCTAACGCTTCTATAACTACGGTTGCAACATTATCAATTGTAATTTTCTTTCTTTTACAATATTCAGATTGTAGCCAATCTTCTATCAGTTTCGCTCCTTTACTTGCATTACATGATACACAACACAGAGCTATATTGTTAATTCCGTTTATTCTAATATCATTAACTATATGTTCCCAAGATTGTTTTGTTTTTCTTGACTGATTTGAGAATTTAATTCCGCAATAGACACATGTTTTATCTCTTTCTAACACATACTTTTCCACTTGAATTGGAATTCCCCATTTATTTGCCATAATTCAATTATTCTCCCTCAAAGAAATCGTTATCAATTTCTTTTACTTCATAGATTGTTTTTACTTGGACACCAACATTGTATTGGTGCATTAAATCAACAAGTTTAGGTCCATCAATTAAGATTATCGAGTGATGAGCTTCTCTTGCTTTTTTGATAGCTGAATCATCAAAAGTAGATGTCGTAATGAAAACTCCTTTCGAAGTATCTCCACTCATAGCGCCAATGAAATTCCTTATGTCTTTTTCACGGACTTTATTTTCATTATACCTTTTTGCTTGAGTGTAAATTTTTTCAAGTCCAAGCTTGTCTTCGTTTATGATTCCATCAATTCCGCCATCTCCTGTTTTTGAAGTTTCAATGAAATCTCCATATCCCATTCTTTTTAGCAATATGAGGATTACTTTTTCAAAGAAGTATGGGTCAAGTTCTTTAAGCTTATCAAGAAGTTCAGTTTTTACTTCTGTTTCAATTGTTTCGAACCCAGTATCTATCAAGTCTTGAGGTGATGCATTATCAACATCAACAGTTTCTAATTCTACTTTGTCATCTTTTTTACTTTTAACCGATGAACGGTGTTGAATAAAATCAGGGTCATTTTGTAAGTCGGACAAAAGTAACTTTCCACTTGCCAATGCATGTTTGCCTTTATCTCCGATTTGAACCATTCCTCTTTTTGGGTAGAAAACGAACTTTCCCATTTTCAGATATGATTTTCCCCAAAGTATTCGGTCAATCAGTGTATTGGCTCCAGTACTTGTTTTTTTATCCAAAAGTTCTTTCGGTAAGTTTGAATAATATTTGTCACGAACTCTAATTGCTAATTCCCGACTGCTTATTGATTCAATAGAATTCAATGTTTCCAAAATCGGCATGAAAGTTTCGTGATATTTAGGTAATTCCATTTATTTATTCGGTTGTTTTTTTAATTAAACCCAACGGTTAAGCTATGGTGCG
>DNTA01000106.1 GCA_003500135.1 Cytophagales bacterium
GTGCATATCATGCGAATCACCACTTGAAGACGGTCGAAGCCTATATGGAAATGACTGCTAGGTAATAGGCAAACTGATATTTATCATAGAAAGATTCTGCAATTATTGAGACCTTACATAGGCTAATTCTATTTTTATGAAATCAAGACTATTCCTTATCGTCATTTCATTGGCTTTTTTCGCCAGTTGTGCCGTTACCCATTCGGTGATGTATGATTATGACCTTAATGCCGATTTTGATAACTACACTACTTATGTGCTCTGCAGCGACGATTTTATGGTTACCAATATGGAACATCCTAACATTGACAATGAGGAAGTACGTATTCTCATTGGAGATGCCATAGCAACAGCCATGGAAGATCTAGGGCATACCACCAATGTTTTTGAACCTCAGTTACAGGCTGGCTTCAGAATTGCCATCAAAGAAGAGACATCCAGGTTTAACAATTGTGAACACTCGGACGAATTGGAATACTGGCAAAGCTGCGAAATCCATGAAGAAACTTATGATCAGGAGACACTAATTGTCTATGTGGCGGATTTTGAGTCAAACAAAGTTCTTTGGCAAGCCTCTATTCCGTGTAATCTCAATAAATCTGATAAGAAATTAAGTGTATATGTCTCGGAGCTGGTGCTTCAATTATTTGAAACCTATCCTAAGAAGGTATTGGAAACCAGTTCCTGAACCAGGATGTTGTTGAACTGATGTCAAGTAAAACGTCATCTCTATTTTTTATTTAAAACAAGTTCCATATGCGAGGATAGTATTTAACTTGCAAACAAAGTATCTCAAAAAATGCAACCCTACCGAAGGTATCTTTTTATCGCGATCGTTTTTGTTGCCCTTGGAATTACTTTTTCTACCACGCTGGGAGATTCTTTAAATTCACTAGGGACCGTATGTATTGCTGTTGGAGGACTGTTTTTGATCATTGGTCTAAGTAAAAAGCGAAAGGAAGAGGAATAAATTGAACAACCCGACCTCTTTAGAAAAACAATCCACTCATTAAAGCCCTTCAGGAAGGTAGCTTTTTTTATTTGTATCTTATATCAAATAACTCAAAACCTGATGAAAAAAATACCGTCTCTTGCCTATACACCATATCTTCTCTCTATTGTGCTGTTATTTTGCTGCGTTTCATGTTCCAATGTCCAGAATAAGGAAACCATCAAGGTTCTTTTCCCCGCAGAATATTACGATCAAGGCTTAGACGGTCGCTTAATTCTATTGATCTCAGAACACGCGGATACGGAACCCCGTTTTCAACTTAGAGATGATACCAAAACCTGTCAGGCATTTGGCATGGATGTGAATGACTGGAACCCAGAACAGATCTTAGAATTTGACATGGACGCCTTTGGATACCCTGTTCACAATTTCAATGATCTGCCTTCAGGAGAGTTTTTTGTACAGGCTGTTTTTCACAAGTATGAAACCTTTAAGCGATCTGACGGTCACATTGTCAAGTTACCTATGGACAGAGGTGAAGGACAGCAATGGAACCGTGCGCCTGGTAATCTTTATTCAACTCCTCAGAAAGTGCTTATAAAAGAGGGGGAGTTTTCACCTTCACAGATCCATCTTGACCAGAAAATACCTCCGATTCCAGAACCAGAAGATACGGAATATGTAAAGCACATTAAGATCAGAAGTAAGCTCTTAAGTGAATTCTGGGGAAGGGATATGTACTTGGGAGCTCATGTCCTTCTTCCTAAAGGCTGGGCTTCTCATACCGATGTAAAATACCCGCTAGCCATTATGCATGGACATTTCCCAAGTGATTTCGGTGGATTCAGAACCTCCCCTCCAGATCCGGACCTTGAACCGGATTATAGCGAGCGATTTAAGGTAGAAGGTTATAACCGTATTGTTCAACAAGAGGCTTATGACTTTTATAAAACCTGGATTGGTCCCGATTTTCCAAGGGTCATCGCCATTAAAATACAGCACCCCACGCCCTACTACGATGATTCGTACGCGGTGAACAGTGCCGCACAAGGACCCTACGGAGATGCGATAACCTATGAACTTATTCCCTACATAGAGGAACAGTTCAGAGGGATTGGAGAGGGCTGGTCGCGCTTTGTCTATGGCGGAAGTACGGGAGGATGGGAGTCTTTGGCCGTGCAGGTGAAGTATCCCAAAGAATACGGCATGTGCTTTGCTGCCTGTCCAGACCCAATCGATTTCAGAGCCTACTGCCTGGTTAATATCTATGAAGACGAGAACGCTTACTTCAAAGAGGGGACCTTTAAAAAAACTCTGGTGGCAGGCCACAGAGACTATTTGGGTAACGTGGATGCCACCTTAAGAGATATGAACTATAGAGAGTTGGTCTTAGGCTCTAAAGGGCGGTCCGGACAGCAGTGGGATATCTGGGAGGCCACCTACTCCCCTATTGACAAAGAGGGCTATCCTCGACGTATTTGGGACCGTTTAACGGGGGAAATAGATAAAGAGGTCGCCAATTACTGGAAAGAGAATTACGATCTGGCTTATATTTTAAAGCGAGATTGGGGTAAATATGGGACAGACTGGGCACACAAGATTCATTTGTATTGTGGGGATATGGATAACTATTATCTCAATAATGCTGTTTACCTCGCAGAAGAGATCCTGTCTGAAACGACTGAACCATTTTATAACGGTGAGGTAGATTACGGAGATCGGGCCGAACACTGCTGGAATGGTGACCACGACAATGGAAACCACATAAGTCGATTACGCTACCATCGCATGTTCATAAGAAAATATGTGGAAAAAGTGCATCTTGTTGCTCCTGAAGGGGCAGACCTGAACAGTTGGCGATACTGATTTTTCAGTTATTTTTATTCTTTTTGGCCTTTTTACTACCTTCATACATCTCGTACATGACAAACCTCGATTCAAGCTTAGCGTTGTATAGTTTGATCTTTTTTGAGGGTCTTAATCCCACGTGCTTAAGGGCCTCCAGATTAGAAGTAATAAACCAGGCATTGGTACCGGGATACCCATGCTTTAATGTGGTTCCCACATTTTCGTAGAACTCCTTTAGGTTCAGTAGCTCCAATCGTTCTCCATAAGGTGGATTAAACACCATGGTGAGTTTACCTTCTGTGGTCTTTTCAGTTTTAAAAAAGTCTTCGTGCTTGATGGAAATGAAGTCTTCCAGATGCGCATTTTTAACATTGGCCTTTGCCTTACGCACCGCAGAAGGTGATTTATCGTATCCAATGATCTGGTGGTGAAATTCTCTGGTTTTCTTCAGCAGAGATTCCTCGATGGTTTCAAAAAGGTCAACATCCCAATCCTGCCAGCGTTCAAAAGCAAATTCCTTGCGCATGAGATTCGGCGGAATATTACAAGCAATCATAGCTGCTTCAGCCAGAATTGTTCCGCTACCACACATCGGATCCATAAAATCGGTTTGACCCTCCCAGCCTGTTAGCATAATCATACCAGCCGCAAGCACCTCATTAATAGGGGCAATATTAGTCGCTGTCTTGTAACCGCGCTGATGTAAGGATCGTCCCGAAGAATCCAGAGACAAGGTGCAACGTTTACGATCGATGTGCACATGTATCCTCAGGTCCGGAAATTTAAGATCTACATTCGGTCTCACACCTTCAAGTTCTCGATAACGGTCCACAATGGCATCTTTTACTTTGAGTGCCACATACTTGGAATGGGTTAAAACCTTTGAATGTACAGTTGCGTCAATTGCAAGTGTCCCCTCAGGTTTCAGGTATTGCTCCCATTCAAAACGCTTTACCCTGTTATAGAGATCCTGTTCATTGACAATCTGAAAAGAGGTTATTGGTTTTAGAATCTTTATGGCAGTACGCAAACCCAGATTAGCTTTATACATAAATCCTTTATCCCCTTCAAACGATACACTCCTTATTCCTTCCTTTACATTAATGGCTCCCAGATTTCGCAACTCACGCGCTAGGAGGGGTTCAAAACCATGTAAGGTTTTGGCAAGCATACTAAAATTATTCTCCATGTCTTCAGTCTATGTGGTTGTAAAAATAATTTATTTTTGTGGCCAAAAGGTCTCTGATTATAATCATGAGCACAATTAGTTCATCTGTATGACGTATTCTCCCAAAAAGCAGTGGTACACTTCCTGGTTTGACACGCCTTATTATCACATACTATACAAGGATAGGGATTATGCCGAAGCACAAATTTTTATGGACAATCTAACCAATTACCTGAACATCCCGGAGGATGGATCGATACTTGACCTGGCATGCGGAAGAGGAAGACATGCCATCTATCTGAATAAATTGGGTTATCGGGTGACCGGCATAGACCTGTCTGAACAAAATATTGCTCATGCTAAACAATATGAGAAAAAGGATTTGACATTTGAGGTGCACGACATGAGCACTCCGTTTCCTGGTGTTTTTGACGCGGTCTTTAACCTGTTTACCAGTTTTGGCTATTTTGAAGATGACTCTGCTAATTTAAAAACCATTAAGTCCATAAAGCAGGAATTGAATCCTGCCGGTTTTGGAGTGATCGATTTTATGAATGTGCCTTTTGTCACTGATCATCTGGTGCCTCAAAACTCAAAAAGAGTTGAAGGGATCGATTTTAATTTGAAACGACATGTTGAGGATGGTTACATCATAAAGAACATCTCATTTAGCCATCAGGGAAAGGACTTTGAATTTGCTGAACGTGTCAAAGCCTTTACGCTTAGCGATTTTGAACAGTTATTCCAGGATGCAGGAGTATACCTTCTGGACGTGTTTGGAGATTATCATTTAGGAAGGTATCACCCGCAGAACTCTCAACGCCTAATCATGATTTTTAAATAATTAGAGGCTTATGGAATTCTTACTTCCTTTTATCGGAGTTATTGCAGGGGCGGGCATTGCTCTCTTAATCAACGATCATAGATCATCAGGCATTAAATTACTGTTGGCCTTTAGTGGCGCGTTTCTTATGGCCCTCAGTTTATTTGACCTACTGCCAGAAGTATACGAGCACCTCAGCCCCAAACGAACAGGCCTTTTGATCATGCTGGGGATCTTACTACAAATCATCCTTGAATTCTTTTCGAAAGGGGCAGAACACGGGCACGTACACATGAAATCATCAAATAAACGCTTACCTGTACTATTATTTGCCAGTTTAGCCTTGCACAGCTTTTTGGAAGGCTTTCCGCTGCAAGCCCACCAAACACTTATTTTTGGTGTGCTTATTCATAAAATTCCAATTGCTTTACTTTTAACGTCCTACCTTCTACAGAGCGGGTATACAAGACCTTACATCACCGGATTTATATTGTTATTTGCAATAATGACTCCTCTCGGGACCTGGGTAAGTATCTTACTGCCCATGAGTGAGAATTTGGTCTACAGTATCAACGCTCTGATTGTTGGTATCTTCCTGCATATTTCTTCAACAATTATTTTTGAATCGGGAGAGGGGCACAAATTTAACCTTACGAAACTGGTGGCCATTGTCTCAGGAGTAGCAGTAGCCTTTTTATTATAAATGTTTAGCAAGGAGGAAAGCAGGTTACTAAGGCAGGAATTCTGGACCAGCTTCGGGAAGTCCTTTCCCAGAAAATGGATCCTTTACAACACCAAGATAAAAGGCTTGGCTTTTAAATTTCATTTTGATACCAAGAATGCTCTTGTGGCACTGGACCTTGAAGATGATCTGGAGAACAGGATCTATTGCTGGGAGAAACTTGAGACTCTTAAAGGGATTCTGACGAATGAATATTTACCCGGGGCCATATTCGATGAGGTGCATCATCTGGAAAACGGAAAAGAAATTTCAAGAATTTATGTGCCTCTGACGGCAAAGGTGTCGATCCATAACAAAAATACCTGGCAGGTAGTGATGGTATTCTTTAATGACACCATGTCTCGATTTGAAGCCTTTTTTAATGAATATAGGGCAATCATTCAACCATAAATTATGTCCAGAATTCAATTTATGATTTACAACCTCCTATTAGTTGCGCTTACCGCTTGTAAAAAACCAGCGAAGAAGCATTCAAATGTCTTAAATGACAGCACCGCCATTGCCGTAGGCGCTATGAAAGATGTCATGCGGAAGTGTTGAACTTGGCAGTAAGATAGCTATTGATTAGTTAGAGCCTGGTACTGGATGATTTGGTTTGGGACCTCTCACTGTACTTCGGAATGAAATTATGCTCAATGATGAAGAATTTAAAGTTATTGGATTTTTCTCAAGACAACATCAAGGCATTTTTACACATCACGATTCCTTTATACACATGCATCTCATCAATGCTGAACGCACTTATATGGACATTTAGATACAGTGAAATTTCGGAAACTGAAGATAGAACTTCCAAATAGTTTATTTCAATTTTTGAATTGAAAATATATTGATTTTATTGTAAGCTTAATATGATACGCTCTACGAAGACCAATGACGAGTACGTCTTACTTTATATGAATTTCTGAACACTCGACATAAGCTCATCAATGAGGTGTCTAACGCAATTATATTATTGTGTTTTGGAAATGCATCGTACCTTAGGGTATTGTGCAGTGTTCAATTCATATTAAACTATTTATAAATAAGGCCTTTCAAAAATGACTAAGAGCAAATGTATTGGAATCACCGGAGGTAGCGGACATCTTGGCACCGGACTGATACTTAAATGTCTGGAGGAAGGATTCGAGGTAAAGGCCCTGTTTCTTAATACCCCTCCTGTGATTGAGCACCCACGACTCACATGGGTTGATGGCGATATAAATGATCTGAAGCAGCTTAAAAAGAACTTTAAAAAAGTAGATCTTATCGTTCATTGTGCAGCCATAATATCCGTTGGGGAGTATTCTAAAACCCTGGTGCATCGAGTAAATATTGATGGAACAAAGGCGATTATTACCCTATGCAAATTCATAAAAGCTCAACTGATCTACATCAGCTCTTCCACGGCCATTTCTGAGCCTTCAAATGGTCAACCATTTAATGAGGAAGGCCCCTACCGCAGATCGGAGGATTTTTTCTATGGTTATACCAAAGGAATAAGCGAAAAAGCGGTCCTCAAAGCTGTTAAAGAAGATGGTTTGGAAGCCTTTATCTTACGACCGAGCTCCATTGTTGGTGCTCCCGATTATCGACCATCTCTATTTGGCAAAGCTTTAATAGAAATGAGCCAAGGCAAGTTACCTGTCCTTTCCACGGGAGGACATCATGTGGTAGACCTCAGAGACCTCTGTCAAACCATAGTCAATAGTTTTGAACTTGGAAAAACGGGTCAGATCTACCTGCTGGGTGGCCCCTACATCAGTATCAGCAGACTTGCAAAACTATGCCGCCCTAAGGGTATTTTTATTACTCTTCCGGCAGAATTATTGATATTATTCGCACCATTGATTGAAGGCTTATCCCGCACTTTTGGTCTTAATACTGCGCTTTCTAAAACAAGTCTGAAGTTATTAAAACAAGCCTCTGAACAGATAGATTGTTCAAAAGCTCAAAAAGAATTAGGTCATACTAATCGTCCCATAGAAGAAACTGTTACTGATTTCCTGAATTGGTCCAGAGGTCAAAATCCATGATATCCATAAACTTCTTTTACATAATTTGTTATGTCTGGCTCGGCCTTGCCGGAATAACATTTATAGCACTCCAGTTAGTCACCGCACCTTATGGCAGGCATGTTAAAAAAGGCTGGGGCGCTCTCATACCAAATCAACTTGGATGGTTTTTAATGGAACTGCCCGCATTTACGATCATGTTCTTCTGCTGGATATGGTCCGAGTCCAGTAATTATGCTCAATTGCTCTTTGGTATTTGGAGCATGCATTATTTCTTTAGAACATTTGTATTTCCTTTTCGAATCAAAACAAAAGGTAAACAAATGCCCATATACATCATGTGGTCTGCGGTATTTTTCAATATTATCAATGCAGGAATTAACGGGTACTATCTGTCGGTTCTGGAGCACTATTCATCGGATGACTTCTACAGTTGGAAGTTTTACCTTGGGGCCTTCCTTTTTATAACAGGCTTTTTGGGCAACCAGATCAGTGATACGATTCTTATCCGTTTGCGTACGGATAGAGATCAGTCTTATAAAATACCTCAGGGTTTTTTATTTAAGTATGTCTCCTGCCCTAATCATTTCTGTGAAATTGTGGAGTGGGCCGGGTTTGCCATTATGGCCTGGAATTTACCAGCACTTTGTTTTCTGGCCTGGACCCTTGCCAATTTATTACCACGAGCAATGAAGCATCATCAATGGTACCTCAACCAATTTCCGGATTATCCTAAAGATAGAAAAAGCATCATCCCTTTTGTTTTGTAGCTTCACCAAAATATAACGATATTTAGTCCATTAATTCAGGTGGGTCTTATGAGTAATAAGGTAGATACATTTGCAGAAAATATTGTGAAATATAAATGGCCGTTACTCTTGATAACCGGCATTATCACGGTTTTTTTTGGGCTTCAACTTCCTAAGTTAAGCATCAATTCAGACATCTTAAAATCACTACCAGACGACGACCCACATGCACGGCTATTAAAGGATATAGGGATCAACTTTGGAGGTAATAATATCGGCCTACTCATCCTTAAAACAGACAATATATACAACACTGAAGTACTTAC
Source organism: Cytophagales bacterium (assembly GCA_003500135.1). Taxonomy (GTDB): domain Bacteria; phylum Bacteroidota; class Bacteroidia; order Cytophagales; family Cyclobacteriaceae; genus UBA10427. Next base: position 8,603 of record DNTA01000106.1, read on the forward strand.
CCATATTGCCACGATAACGGATAGTCTCGCTACCATTGAAGACATTATTTCAGTATCGAGCATCAGCAACATTATTAATATCGAGGGAAATGACTACGGAATTGAAGTAGGTAAGCTCATAGATCCTTATGCATTGCCTGACACTCAGGAAGCCTTTGATGATTTGCGCAAGCGTATTAGGAGTAACAAACTCTACAAAGACGCCATTGTATCAAAGGATGAAACTTCAGCCTTGATTTTGTTTTACCTCAGTGAAGATGCTAATGTAAAAGACGTCGCCGCAGCGGTTATTGAAAAGACCGAGCAACTAAATCTTCCTGAAGACCTATATTTCGCAGGTTCACCCATGCTGGTCAGTTATATTTCAGACCTCATGAAAAAGGATCTGGTACGACTATTACCATTGGCCTTTTTAGTCATTGCACTCGTACTTTTTCTCAGTTTTAGATCCTGGATGGGAGTAGTTCTGCCCCTGGGCACCGCAATCATCGCTATTGTCTGGACACTAGGCAGTATTGCCTGGCTAGGCTACAACATGTCTATGATATCAAATAACATCCCAATTATTTTATTGGCTGTTGGCAGTGCTTATACAATTCATGTAATCAATAAGATTCTATTGGAGACCGACCAGCAAAAAAGCAAACGCATAAGTAAAGGTTTAGCCAGTGTTACTACTGCCGTGGTACTGGCTGGTATTACGACGGCCATTGGATTTATATCCTTCATTTTTGGAGCCTATTTAGAAATGATCGTTGAGTTTGGGATTTTCACAGCTTTAGGAACACTGTATTCATGTATTCTCGCCCTGACTTTCGCTCCTGCAATTATGTCAATTGGCACAAGACACAGCAGGAAATCTTCGTCTTACACAAAATTTCGGATAGCAGATACCATTGCCAGCCAACTGGTACAAATGACCTTAAAGAGACCCAAACGGATTATTGGGGTTTGGTTAGTCCTTATTGCTGTTGGGATTGCGGGTATTTTTAAAATTGATCGAAGTGTGAATATTCAGGAATATTTTAAAGAAGGGAATCCTGCACGAACTGCAGAACAAATTATGATGGATAAGTTTGGAGGTACCAAACCTGTTTTTATGCGTTTCAAAGGTGATATTTTAAACCCACAACTACTTCAGAAAATGAAGGAAGCCTCTGAATACATGGAACAAAGCCCAGATATTAATTCTACGCTTTCGGTTGCGGATCTTATAGCGGAACTGAACTTTGCTATTACGGGTGAACGCAGTATCCCTGAAGATCCGGAGCAAATTCAGCAACTTTGGTTTCTTCTGGATGGAAATGAAACCCTGGAGCGACTTGTTAGTCCGGACCTGAATCAGGCTATTATCATTTCTAAATTTAAATCCCCGGATAACCAGTCTAAACTAGAGTTCTCGGACTATATGAATGATTTCATCTCTCAACAAAGGTCCGAAACCATTGATATTGAAATAACGGGAATGCCGTTTGTAGATGTGGTCATGGATAAAAGCTTAATTAACAGTCAGATAGGCTCTATTTTGATTGCCTTGTTGTTTGTGGTCATAGTCATAGGGCTGGTATTGAAATCCTTTAAGTACGGTATTTTATCTACAATGCCTATCGTAGCGGCAATCTCTCTTCTATTTGGTATCATGGGTCTGACAGGGATCTCCTTAAATATAGGAACTGTTTTGGTAGCGAGTGTGGCCTTGGGCATAGGAATTGATTATTCCATCCATATCATCGCACAATTCAACAAGCAATTAAAAATTCACAGCAATTTAAATCAAGCGATTTATGAAAGTGTTGCTACCAGCGGAAAAGCGATTATCATTAATTGTCTTTCTGTGTCCTTAGGATTTTTGGTATTGATTTTTTCTGAAATGGTGCCATTATTGTATTTTGGAGTGTTGATTGCGGTAAGTATGATCAGTTCAGGTCTTGGAGCCCTGACCTTATTACCCGCTGTACTTTTAATAATTAATAAGGAAAATAATGAATAAGATTACTCTTGTAGCTTCACTTATACTAGCAGGTCTGTTCTTTCAGGTGCATGGCCAGAATCCCCAGGAAGTGCTTAAAAAAATGGATGATTTGATGTCTGCGCCGATAGACCGAGTGGCTACTGTACAAATGACTGTGACTAATAAAAGAGGGGAATCTAAAACAAGAGAGGCTGAGTTAAAACAAATGGGGGCGGGTTACCGTCTTTACCGGTACACCAAACCAGAAAATAAAGCAGGTATAGCCACACTATCCTTACCAGATGGCAAAATGTGGCTGTACATGCCAGCGTTTGGTAAAGCCATAAAAATTACTTTATTAAGTAAAAGCCAAGCCTTTACAGGAACAGACTTTTCATATGAGGACATGAGCGGGATCCCTTATAGCGACCGTTATACAGCAAATTTTGAAAACTCGCAAAATGAAAAGGAATTACTGCTCAACCTGAGCCCAAAATCCAAACAAACAGAATATTCGCGCATTTTATTAGCTTTGAACAAGCAGTATGGATATCCCACACAAATGGCCTTTTACGATCAAAATGGTGCCTATATTAAAAAAGCAGATTACAACTACACTAAACAGGGTGGTTATTGGTATGCCAAAGAAGTAGTTATGACAGATCTTCGAAAAGATCATTCTACGGCCATTGAGATTATGAATATCCGTTTTGACACCGGCTTATCTGAAAAAGACTTTACAATTGACGTCTTAAAAACACCATCTGAAAGCGACTAGTTGTTGAGGAATTCATACCTCTTATCTTTATATTTTTGTTTTAAAAGCTCGGTCTTCACCGAACGCATGGTTTCAAAGGGCGATTCATCTGCAAATAAATTGGAAAGCCACCCGGGAATGCCTTTACCTGGATTGACATGCATCTCAAAAACAAGAGATAAATCACCTTCAGGTAGCACAGTAGCTTCCCAGTACCCTTCACCGGTGAGCAGCATCAAATCTTCATATTCATAAGAAGCATCATTTAAAAGTTGAATATCGATGCGCAATTGCTTGTCATTAGCGTCCCATTTAAAAAGATTTCTGTAAATACCGTATCTGTTGCTGTATGGAAAGGGAGCTTTTGCTTCCGCAAAATAAACTTGCAGGGTATCTCCATGTCGTTCCAATAGTTCTGTTCGTTTCAACTTATAACCCCAGTTTTCAAGGCCATCAACATCTAAAATCAAGGCGACAAACGATGAAAGATCTGCCTTTATAACAGCTGTCGATTTAAAGGCCTTAAAGTCTGAACCCTCTACTTTTTTTGTGTATACGGTAATTCCTTCATCATTCTTAACCTCTTTCCATTCTGCTTGCCCGTTTAATTGCAAAATCACTGCAAAGTTGGCGAGGAGCAGACAAAGAAGTTTCATTATCGGGGTGTTAAACCACCTGAATGTGCTCTGGAATCTCATATCCAAGCGCCTCCATAGTTGGTTGGAGGTGCTCCAAAAGTAATTCCATTTGAGATTTTGAGATGACATGTTTGTTCTTTTTGTAGGACCTCATTTGATCGATATAGGATTGGAACTTAGGTTTCGCTGTACTATATCCTTCAATATTTAAATCCTTGTAAATGGATTCAATACTAGACAAAGGATTTTTCTCTAAGTTCTCAAAGGACACTTCTGCATACTGCTCCTCAGGGATAAGGTCCTTTTGACTAAAAAAGTCAACCATAATGGACATATACAAATCAATGATGCTTTGCTGGCGCTCCCTCTTTGAAATAGCTTGTAATTGTAAATGAGGCATCATGTTTTTAAAAAAATTATCCGTAGAGAGGAAGACCTCAAGAGGATTACGATGAATAAAAATAAATTTTGCCTTTGGAAAGCTCTTCAAAAGATATTTGATCCGACCTGTATGACTTGGATTTTTGGAAAGATAAACCCGTTTACCCGTATTTTTTAATGATTTTGAAATTAACAGTTCATAGTCCTGAGTCCATTGGTTAATTAGTTCTGAACTGGCGTTTTTAAACCGAATACTCCTTTCATAAATACGTCTTATATCCTTGGGAAACATCCAGAAATAATAAAAGCATAAGGGAGTTTTAGCACCCAAGGCAAACTCTTCTTCCTGGGGGAGTTGCATCCCCAGTCGTACATTATCTCCAGCACGCTTCCCTGGTACGAGCAATCGTGCAAAACCTTCAAAGAGGAAATAACCAAGGCGATTAAATAAGGTATCAGGAAACACACTTTGATAGGTTGTTGTATAACCCATTTGGGGATCCTGAGCCATCAAATTGTGCAAATGCGTGGTACCACTGCGCCAGTGACCGATAATGAAAATAATTTCCGTTCCTTCCTTAAGTTGCTTATACCTGGGGTTGATAAAAAGACGCTCATAAGTCCGGAAAGGCCAATTGATCAGATTAATTAAAAGCGTTAAAAAAAAGCGAGGCCCATACCTCAAATCAATTTTAAAGTGACGCAGCAAAAACCAAAGTACATTTATTGAATACCCTACTGCCGGTGGCATCAGCACCCCTTTTTTGCTCACTTTTTGAGTCGATTTCATACACCTTTACAGGAGACATTAATACCATTATTAGGGTCTCCCATGCCCTATATGAGATAGCACATTTAAGATACCAATGTGTAAGGTTTAATCATCCTTTTTTTTGTTTTTTTTGTCGAAAGTATAGGCATAGCCCAATGAAAACACAAGACTTCCCATATGTACATCCCCATAGGTATCTGTGTCCTTTTGAAGTGGAATTAATCCATAGCTCCCCCGGATATCCGCAATGATCTCATGCTTGGAATTAAGGGCATAGGAAGCCCCAACTCCCAGCATGAACCCAAAGTCCATATCTGAGATATCATCATTGATGTCGTTGTCAGTATTAAAATCTTGTGCTGGAAGGTCAACTAAAATCCAGTCCTGGGGTGGGTCTTGAGGATTGGCAGGAATTTGTACAGGAACGGTTCCATTTGCGTCATAAAACAGTTGACTGGTACCAGAAGTTTGCTGCGTTGGGTTGATAATGAAGTCAGCATAAACCCCACCATTTACATAAACACCCCATTTACTGCCAAGATGCCATTCGTATTTGGCCAGAATAGGAACCGTGATATAGGAGAACACAGCCGTATTTTCGAAACTAGCATAAACCGTTTGGCCTTGAGTAATAGCACTAAGAGCCGGATCTAATAAACTGTTTGGTATCGGTTGTAAACCATCGCGCTCTCCCCCTTTTCTGGCAAAGGCCACCTCAAATTTTAATGAGAAGTTTTCCGTTATACCATAATCTAGAAATACACCCCCATCGAATCCGGCAACGGAATTAAAACCTGAGCTAAATATATTATTATCACGGCTTTCTAAATCGGGAAGCCCGACTCCGAGGCGTACACCAAATTTTGTATCCTGAGCAAAAAGCCCTGAGCCCCAAAGGGTACAGCATATGAAAAGTAAAAAGATCTTTGTGTTTTTCATTGAATTAAGTTTTAAAGTTAGTTATGTAATGATGAATTCTTTTTTGATTTAGGAATCGGCAAAAATCGCCGTACTCTCAACTGGTAGTCCTTATAACTTGGATATTTACCCGCACTAATTTCTTCACTAAATTCCGAGCTACCCTGAAAGAGCACTACCAACAATAAACAACCGGAGATGCTCCAATTCAACCATTGAGACGAAGCAGCTACACTAAACAGGTAAAAGCTGATCCAAATCCCTTGTTCTGCAAAGTAATTGGGGTGCCTAGAAAAGGCCCATAAACCTTTATCAAGGAAGCCCTTTTTATAATCTCCTGTCAAGGGCTGCTGTTCTTTGAGCATCCGATGCTTTTTGCTCTGATAATTCCAATGCTGGTTATCGGCAATCGTCTCAAACACGATGAAAAAAAGCATCAAAATAGTGGCCACAATATCTAATGTCCCCAGCGGAGTATCATTAAATTGAAGCGCTACAAGTATGGGAAGTGTAAACAATAATATTAAGATATTTTGATACCCGGAGATAAAAAACAGGTTAAACAAAGTCCATTTCCACCTGGGTTGAAACTCCTTTTTATCTCTAAGAATTTGCCATCGATAGTCTTCCTTTCCTTCCCAAAATTTGATGGAAAAAGCCCCGTGTCTCGAAAAATTGTAGGTTAATCGAAAGCCCCAGATCGCTACCAGTAGGGTCATTAGGACCAATCGTGGAGAATAGTCACCATAGTCCGCTACGATCCATGCATAAACGATGGGAATAAGGCTCCAAAGCTTATCAACTTGAGAATTGTTGCCGGTAAGTTCCCCGACAATAAAACAGTACAGAATAACACCAATATTTACATAAACGACCGATTTTAATGCTAAATACTCCCTTTCGTCAAGCGGAGTTCCGAAGTAGTAAGTAAAAACGGGGACTATAAGAAGTGTGGTAATGAGTAGCGCAGCTATTTTTAAAATATTCATGGATTATTTGGTCGGTTCGATGCTGATTAAACACATAAGTTGGGAATCGATAAAAAACATTATTTACTGAGGTCTAAAAACTTATACCCAAATATACTTATCGTCCTATTCATAAACATTTAATTTTCATGTTAAATACGCTCCCTCTATTAAGGGTCAATATACTATTTTTTTCTATTTGACACGGTAAGTCAATTGTTAGCTTTGGATTTATAACATAAAACAACGAAAGTTTCAACTTTATGAAGTGTTCTTATTGTTTTTTTGGTCCGGTCTTTGTTCACTGGTTCAAGAATACTAAAATTATCAGTCATGTACACATTCAAAAACATTCATGGGATCCTCCTTTTGATGATCTTGATCCTATCAACACATCAGAGTTTTTCACAGACAAAAAATTTTATCGATCAACCTTTTCTTGAAACCACCGCCAGTTCAGATACACTGGTTATTCCTGACCGTATTTTTATTAGAATTTTATTGAAAGAATCAGATAGTAAAAACAATACATCAGTTGAAGAATTGGAGAACCGCCTGATTCAAGTGCTTGATCAACTCAAAATAGATAGGTCACAACAGTTGAGTCTTATCGATGCATCGACAGAATTTCAAGGTTATTTCCTGAAAGGGAAAACTATTGAAAAACAAAAAGCCTATCAATTGCTCATTTATGATGGAACCATGCTCGGAAAATTACTGATGGCATTAGAGGGGGTCGAAATTTCGAATGTGGCACTGGAGAAACTGGAATACTCTGATATGGATTCCCTCAAACTCCTCTTGAAATCAAGAGCCGTAAAAAAAGCACTGAAACAGGCCAAATCATTAGTGAAACCTCTTGGACAGCATATTGGAACTGCGCTGTATATTTCAGATCGAAATAAAGTATACCAGCGGCACAAGAATTTCAGTTTGGCAAATGAAATGGATGCATTAGGAGGCTCAGATGATAACTACCTGCCCATCGAGGTAGATTTTAGTAAGATAGCTGTGCGCATGGATGTAGAGGTGAAATTTAAAATTGAATAGCTCAAGCTGTTCTATTTTTTTTTATCTTCAACCAGATGTATCACGTTCTTGAGATACTAATTTGAAAGAGCTCACCAGAAGGATAGGCGCATGAGACATCCATTATTAATTACACGACAGCATGATAATTTGGATGTTCCATATGACAATTGAAAAACAATAATATTTACAGATGAAAAAAACTATTAGAATAGTTATCGTTGTACTATTGATCATCTTTGGGTTGTTTAAATTTACTGAATGGTATCTGGAATGGCGCTTTGAAAAGCTTATAAACAAGAATCCCGACAGAGCCTACAATATCACCTACAACAATTTTGACCTGCACACCTTCTTTAAAGGGATCACCCTTGACAAAGTTGAGATTTCCCCTCTAAATAAAACAAAAGGCACCCTCATCAATGGCAAGGTGGACTATGCTGAATTAAATGGATTTGTCTGGACAAAGTTTTTGTTTGCTAATAGTGTAAAAGTGAATGAGCTACAGTTTGTTTCACCGGAATTTGAAATTAACATTGTGGCAGATTCCACAACAAAAGAGAAAAGCGAAGAGAATTCTCTGCAAAATCTTTTCAGTGATATCCTCTCACGTGCAGATCTGGATGATTTTCAGATCAGTGAAGGAACAATAACCATCACTGAGAATGACAGTATTTTAAAAGGTCAAGTGCACAATATTAACATCAGTGCCACTGAAATTGAAACCGATTCTGTAAAGTTAACCCACATCATCCCGTTTCAGCTCGGTAATCTTGAGGTTGAGCTCGACAGTATGTCCTACCAGCTCAACGACTATACCAAAGCGAAATTGGGAACTTTTAACTACAGTATAGCCGATAATAGTATCCTTGTTAAGGATGTTTCACTGCTTTACGATAAGGACTGGGTTGATATAAGTAAGGAGCGTGGACTTCAGGATGATGTAATTGAATTCAAATTAGGAACATTGAAAATTTCAGGAATGAGCTTTTCCAGTGGCTTCTGGTCGCAACTCGATATAAAAGCCCGGAAAATGGAAATAGACAGCCTGTCATTGGGTTTGAGGCGAAATAAAAACCTGCAACGACCTCCTGATGTAGAAAAGCCATTGTTTAAAGGTTTGGTAGACAAAATACCAAACAAAGTTGATCTCGACTCCATTATCATAAGAAATAGCGCGATAGGCTACGGGGAATTAAGTGTTCATAAACAACATACGGGAGTCATAGAAATTAATGAGATCGACGGCTTTATCACCCAGTTTACCACGTTTCCTGAGCAGCAAAGGAATTACGGTTCGTTCGAAGCTCACTTCAACTCTAAATTAAATGGTGCAGGCACCATGGGTGTTCATTTTAGTATACCCTATGAAAAGGAGGCCTTTAGTCTTCATACCACATTAGGCCCAATGAATATGACCGAATTAAATTCCAGTCTCGTTCCATTACTGGGTGTTGAATTTAAAGAGGGTTCTTTGCATGGACTGGACTTTAGGATGGAGGCCGGGTACTATCAGTCGCAAAATCACCTTGCCATGGATTATGAGAACTTCCATCTGACAATATACAAAGAGGCAGATGATGGCTCTCAGCACAAACAAGGGTTTCTGAGCGCTATAGCGAATACAGCCATCAGGCACCATAATTTGCCGGAAGACAAACATTACATCCAGGCATATTATGAAACGCCCAGAAATATCTACAGGTCACTATTTCAGCATATTGTAGCCGGGGTGCTGGATGGAGCCAAACACATAGTTCCGGGAAAAGGTGTGCAGTCTCTCATCAATAAAGACAGCAAAAAGAAAAAGAAGAAATAATTTCCTATACCACATATGAATAGATCATGATGAAGTGTGAGAAGGCACCCCCCATAACAAAAACATGCCATATCACATGATGGAAGGGCATTTTTTGAAATGCATAAAAGACTATTCCTACAGTATAAAACAATCCACCAGCAAACAGCCAAAATACTCCGTTAGTGCCTAAAAACTCGGATACATTTGTAAAGTCAAACACAATCAGCCAACCCATAACCAGGTAAAGCAAAGTTGAAAAAACTTCGAACTTGCCCGTAAAAAATAATTTCAATACCATCCCAAGACCAGCAATACCCCATACCAGGGCAAAGAGTAACCATCCACGTGAATCCAGTAACCCCAACAACAAAACTGGTGTATAGGTACCGGCAATGAGCAAATAGATGCTGATGTGATCCACAATTCGGAAATAGTGTTTCTGTTTTTCGTCTCTGGAATAGTGATACAGGGTTGAAGCTGTAAAGAGAATAATGATCGACGCACCATAGATGACTGAACTTGACACTCTGTATGGCTGATCCGGGTTGGTTTTGAGCAAAAGCAATACCGTTCCAATGATACCGAGAAGGGCAGCAATACCATGAGTTAAGGTATTCCAACGCTCTTCTACTGAAGTTTGATTGCGCATCAGTCTGTTGATTTTAAATGAGTGACGGCCCACTTATCAGAGGCATCATAAAAATTAATCTCGAATGCGGGGTTTTGTCGCTCAAGGATTTGATTCTGAAAGGCTCGCAATAAAATATCTTCAATGAGATAATCTTCCTCAACGTTCAGCGGGTCATAGGTCACCTTAAGCGATAAATCAAAAACAGCGGCTGTATTGTTGTACCAGAAGGCCTTCCAACCGTTCCGCAGTTCTTTAATCAGGTCAAAAGCTGTCTCACCTGTTTGTCTGTATATAAGTTTCAAAAGTATACGGCCTTCACTTTTGGTCAGTTTTTTTAATTCTGCGGAAAACTCACTTTCAATATATTTTTGAACGCGTTTAGCATACCTTCTTTTATCGGATTTTTTTTCAATGGCTGTCAAGCGCTTTTTGAGTGTCACAAAACGTTCTGCTGCAAGCTTTGCATAAGGGTAAACCTTGTGGGTGCGCCTCCTCAAGATTAGGTATCGCCTTCTCTCCTGGTTGTTTTCAAAGGACAACCTGGGGAGAACAATCACCTCTCTCAGCTCTATGGAAGAACGTGGTACGGAGTCTCCTTCTATAAGGTATATGGTCTCTGTACTATCTTTCTTTACAGGAACTACCTGGGCCTTTGAAAAAGGGCTGAAGCATATAAAAAGTAGCACAATAAATGGCATGTATTTCTGCCTAGTCATCCGCATAAAAGCCTCTCAATTTTGCCGTCTTAAAATTAAGAATTAATAACTCCTTAAACCTTAAAATCGTGCGAATATTGTTAATTTAGACAAAAATTAAAGACCTATGCCTAACGATAGTATACTGAACGATTCCTCACTCAAATTTTTAGAACATTATTTAAATAATGCTGCTCCAACTGGTTATGAATGGGACGGCCAAAAGCTTTGGATGAACTACTTAAAACCTTATGTAGATACCTTTATTACAGATACCTATGGCAGTGCTGTTGCTGTGATCAATCCCGAAGCTCAGTATAAAGTAGTCATCGAAGGTCATGCCGATGAGATCTCATGGTACGTCAACTATATTTCAGATAATGGGCTCATCTATGTTATCAGAAATGGAGGGAGTGATCACCAGATAGCACCTAGTAAAGTAGTGAACATCCACACCAAGAATGGCATAGTCAAAGGTGTCTTTGGTTGGCCCGCCATTCACACAAGAGATCGGGCAAAAGAAGAAGCTCCAAAGCTGGAAAATATCTGCATTGATATTGGGGCGAAAGACAAGGAAGAAGTGGAACAAATGGGAGTTCATGTAGGCTGTGTAATCACCTACCCCGATGAATTTCACATCCTTAACAAAAACAAATTTGTGTGCAGAGCCCTGGATAACAGAATGGGAGGATTTATGATCGCCGAAGTGGCTCGCTTACTTCATGAAAACGGGGTAAAACTACCCTTTGGGTTGTACATTACCAATTCGGTGCAGGAAGAGATTGGTTTGCGAGGAGCGGAGATGATCACCGAAACCATTCAACCCAATGTGGCAATTGTTACCGACGTAACCCACGATACTACCACTCCAATGATCGACCCAAAAAAACAAGGACTAGCCGAGATTGGCAAAGGTCCTGTAGTAGCCTATGCCCCGGCAGTACAGCAAAAATTGAGAGATCTGATCACCCAAACAGCCGAGGAAAAGAAAATACCTTTCCAAAGAGCAGCTCTTTCCAGAGCTACAGGAACTGACACGGATGCCTTTGCCTATAGCAATGGAGGTGTGGCCTCTGCTCTCATCTCATTACCACTTCGTTACATGCATACCACGGTTGAAATGGTACATCGTGACGACGTTGAAAATGTGATACGTCTCATTTATGAAACCTTGCTCAAAATAAAAACTGGCGATACCTTCAGTTACTTTGAATAATGCCAACCGAACCTCCTACTAAGGAGGTTTTTACTTTCATGGACGAATTTATAGACATAGTTACAGAAAAAGGAATACCCACAGGCCGATCTGCACTTAAATCTGAGGTACACAAGAACGGTTGGTATCATAATACCGTGCATTTATGGCTATATACCAAAAAGGGTGAGATCCTCCTGCAACAACGCAGCCATTCGAAACAGATCCATCCATTGCTATGGGATGTTTCTGTTGCAGGGCATATCGATGCTGGTGAATCCTTTGAAGCGGCAGCAATACGAGAGGCTAAGGAAGAGATCGGAATACATCTTCTGGAATCCGATCTCACTCACATTGGCAGTCAATTGCACAAAGGTGAGTACAATAATGGCCGGATCAAAGACTATGAATTTCACCAGATGTTCATTGCAGAACTAACAGTGCCACTTAATACGTTGATAATTAATAAGGAGGAAGTTGAGGCGATCAAATTGGTAGATTTCAGGAGTTTTAAGATTTTGCTGGAGTCAAGTGAAACTAACGGTCATTTTATTCCTGAAAATAAATCCTATTACCGTTTTATTCTAGATCAGATTAATCTTAAGAGAACATGAATTTGCTCTTAATAGCAGTGGCACCTGTTCTTGTTATACTCATTTATGTATACATACACGACAGATACGAAAAGGAACCGCCCTCCCTCCTCATCGGTAGTTTTTTACTGGGAGCTGTACTAAGTGTCATTCTGGTCTTCATAATTTACTTTATCACTGGAAATGTCACTGGTGTCACTGATAATCAAAGTGTTGGTCAGCATTTTATTCATGCTTTTTTAGGCGTGGCATTAACAGAGGAGTTCAGTAAATACATAATTGTCCGTTATTATGCCCAACCCAAAAAAGCATTTAACGAACCTTATGATGGAATCATTTATGCGGTTATGGTTTCCATGGGCTTCGCCTGCACTGAAAATATTTTGTACGTTCTTGAAGGAGGGCAGTACACAGCATTCATGAGAGCGTTCACAGCAGTACCTGCCCACGCCACCTTTGGCATACTCATGGGATATTTTATGGGGAAAGCAAAATTTACTCACAAAAGATCCTTGTTCAATATCACAGGATTGCTGCTTGCAGTTGTGTTCCATGGTGCTTACGACTTCTTTTTGTTTATCAATTTTATTCCGGGCATCTCAATTGGAGCATTTGTATCCCTTATTGTGGGG
>DNTA01000246.1 GCA_003500135.1 Cytophagales bacterium
TGACCGAGGAAAACAGGAAAAACGATCCATAATACTGAGGTAACCGGCGACACAATTAAAATTAGCGGTTTCAACTTACTGAAAAAAATAAACCGTCAACCTGCCGACATACGGGAGATTTCGCTAAAGAACTGGAGGGCGGACATCACTTCTTTTCAACGAGGCGGAACAGATGAAAAAGACATCAATCTGGCGCCGTTACTTCAAAATCTGGGGCCGTCTGGCAGGATTGGGCTCATCACAGCTACTGAAGGTGAATTAAGCCGCTTATTACTGGATGGTAACGACACAATTCATCACCTTGAAGTATCAAAGCCCGAGCTCACATTGCGCCAGCTTCAATGGGATGATCGTACGTTTTTACGGTGGAATGGTTTTATTGGCCTGGAAGTGGATGTGCAATGCAAGGGCATTCAGTTTTGGAACAAAAATGGATTGGCATTACAAATCCATAATCCGGAGATTAGATCCAATGGTGATTTTTTCCGTACATATGCCGGATCAATAAAAAAGCTGGACGAAAATCGGCAGTTATTCGACATACATTATGACTCGCTTCATTGGAGGGGCGCTGATTTTATGTCTTACTGGGATGAGAAGAACCTTATATTTGATCAATTGATCATCTTTCGGCCTGATGTGAAATGGGCCAGCAGAAATGGCAATGATAAAGAACTACCAAAAATCAATATCCCCCGCAAGTTTTTTAATACGATTGATTTTAATCTGATAAGTCTCAAAAGCCTTTCCTTAAACAATGATAAAAACATCAGCATTAACCCGTTCAGCGAGCTTGATATATGGCTTGAAAACTATTCCCTCGGGGCATCCGAATATTCAATTCCGGAGTTGATCGATAAAGGCCGGGCCAAAGTTGAAGTATACAATTTCAGCGATACTACAAAAAGCGGAATGGAACGATACGGTTTTCAGCAGGCTACTTTAAATTTCAGTTTGGGTGAACTTGCCATACAAAATTTAACTTTTGAACCGTTGCTCGACCGAAAGGCGTATGCTTCTGCAAAAGGTGTACAGGCCGATCACATTACAGCAACCGTACCACTGTTCAGGGTGGATGAAATAGATTGGGTTCAGTGCTTTGACAAAAAGTTTGAGGCGGGCAAAATTTATTTTGAGCGGGCAGAAATGAAGGTGTTTCGTGACAAAAACTATCCTCCCGACACCAATCGTATCAAGCCATTGCCCAGGGGAATATTGTTGGACTTGCCCTGGTTAATTACTATTGATACGATACAATTTGAGGCAATGGATATATCCTATGAAGAAAAGAGCGATCAAAGTCATCTGGTAGGGCAGATCTCTTTTGAAGATGTTTCAGGAACCGTGGGCAATGTTACCAACGATGACCACACCATAATTTCAAGGCCATTTATGCAGCTAAATGCCAAGGGTTGGCTTTATGACGAGTCATCTATACAGTTGTCGGTTAAATTTGACCTGCTGTCAAAGCAAAATAAATTCACCATGCTAGCCTCGTTGGCCCCATTTAATTTGCAAAAACTGAATCTGGCGCTGGAACCACTTGCCCGTGTGCGTGTAAAGAGCGGTATCAATAATAAAATGGAATTCCGCGTGGCAGCCAATGAATATTATGCTACAGGGACCATGGATTTTCTTTATGATAAACTTCGAATCAGTATTCTAAATAAGAAAACATTTGAAGAGAAAGGCCTGGGGCCTTCCCTGGGCACTTTTTTTGCCAATACATTTATTATCAACAACAGAAATCCACATTTTTTATTTGCCCGCGACGGATACGTCTTCTACGAAAGGGACAGAAAAAAATCTTTATTCAACTATTGGGCAAAAATTATTTTGTCGGGTGCAGTAAGCAGCATTGGGGCAGAAAACAATAAAAAAGAAATAAAAAAAGCCACCGATCAGAGGATAAAAGAATTTGATCCATTAAATTAATGGTTAAAACAACGTAAACAATAATACAGTTATGGCCACTGAAGATAAAAAAACGTTCACCGATCATTTGAAAGCTGATCTGGAAGAACTGGAAGTACAGCTCAAGCTTGGTAGTATGGACCTGAAAAAGTCTTACCGGCAGCAAAAAGAACGATTCGCCGATTTGGTGCGTAAGTTTCACAATTATGTAGAAGAAATTGAAAAAAGCGGTTCTGAAAAATTTAAAGAATACAGGGAACGCTCAAAGTATCTGCTGGATATATTGGAGACAGATTTTGATATATCCTATACCGATTACAATGACCAGCCTCAGGATCTAAAGGCCGCATTGCACGAATTTGAAAAATCATTGCATCAGGTTTATGAAGAGATTGGCGAAGAGTCTTCCGCCAAAAGAAAGAAACTAGAAACGGAATTGCGTTTAGGTATAGATAAATTCAGAAATGAGCTGGCCATTCAGCAAAAACATCTGGAACACCAGCGCGAAAAGTCAATGGATGAATTTGAAAAGTGGAAAGAAAAGCGCCTGGAAGATATTAAGGAAATGCGCCAGAAAATTGACGATAAGTTTAAAGAAACGGGTGGCAGGATTGACCGTTTTAACGAAGATCTTGGCGAGGCCTATGACCAATTGAAAAAGGCATTTAGAAACCTGCGGTCCTGATCACTATCGAAAAAATAAAAAAAGCCCAGGCTGATAATACCGGGCTTTTTTGTTTCATCTGTAGGGCTATGCCAGTTTCGCTGCTTTTTCCTCACGTTTTTTCAAGTTATGAAGATTAAAAGTCAAAACCGGTTTTTTTGAATAGTTCACCACATCTTCGGCAATACTGTGCTCAAACAATCGAATAAAGCCTGTTCGTCCATGCGTCGATAATATGACCATATCCATGTCATAATCTTCAATAAAGCTTACTATACCCTCTTCTTCATTGAAGTGGCTATAGATATGGAGCTTATAATTGTCGAAATTGTTTTCCTTGGCATAATCCGACATGATCTTTCTGATGTCCCTTTCGTTGCGGAAATTGCTTGGGGTATTGATAAATACAAAGTGTAATTTGGCATGGAAGTACTCCTGAATACTTTTAGGGATATTCAAAAATGGCGTGTTGATCCCCGAAAAGTCAGAAGCGAATGCAATGTTACTAATGTCGTCGAACGAAATTTTTTTCCGTAAGGTTAAAACAGGACATGAAGCATGCCTGACAACTTTTTCTGCGGTTGAACCAATCAGGCTTTCTTCCCAGTCGTTAATACCGGTTGTACCCATAATAATCAAGTCGGCATTGGTATCAACTATTTCATCTTCTATTGCCTGATATGCATTCCCCCGCATTATTTTGTCTTCTATTTTCAAACTGGTAAAACGCGGGTTATCCATCAGTTCCTGCATTTGTGACCTCCGTTTACGATAAAGCTCAATAAAGAAGACATCGTTCATATCTGGTTTTTTGGACCATTGTCCTGTAGTGTCGAGTGACGAACTGCCCAAAAATACAGTGTTTTTCTTAGTGTGCTCTATCACGTGTATAACTGTGATTTCGACATCCGGAAGATGTTCGGCCATATCACAAGCAAGTTCAAGTGCGTTATCAGCTTGTTCGGAAAAGTCAGTTGGTACTACGATCTTTCTCATGTTGTTTTTATTTCAATTTTTGGATTTCAAAGTGTTCCTGATAGGCGCTTACTTTCAAATGGCGCCTACTATTACATACGAAATTGTTCCGATGTTGATTTTAAACGTATCCATTTATTAATGTCGGTGCATACGGCATGTGATGAATAAGTCAAATTTTAATCGCGTAAGGCGCCGGAAATGGCAAATGCAGCGCCCGCCAGTGCCAGGTCCTTCAGAAACATGGAACTCGAAACCTGGTTGCCCTCTGCAGCGCCGGGCAGGTGAATGGTCAGTGCAAATATTATAAGCATTACGCCCAGAAGTATGGCAGCCAACCGGCCTTTTTTATTAATAATTATGGCAATGGCGGCAAGTATTAACGCCACACCCGTAAGGTATACCCAGAAAATAGGGGCAGGAAAATAATTGGGCACCATGCCTTTCATGCTATCGGCATTGCCGAAATGAAATATACCAAAGAGGCCCATTAAAATGGCATAAATGAATTTGCCAATTTTCGAAATAATTGTTCCCATGGTGTAAGTAGTTTTGTTGTTTTTTGATTCTTAATACGTGAATTGTATAATCACTTTAAAGAAAATATAGGTAAAAAAAATGAAGATAAGTAATCGACTTCTGTTAGGATTTGTAATAAAAGCACAAAAAACACGTAATTCTGTGGCGTTTGTATTGATTCTGTGGAATAACAATTAATTTTGTGTAAAAATTTGTCAGAAAAAATTATGGCAGGACATAGTAAATGGGCCAACATTAAGCACAGAAAAGGAGCCCAGGACGCTAAACGCGGAAAAATATTTACTAAGCTTATTAAAGAGATCACCGTAGCAGTAAAAGAAAGCGGGCCGGATGAAACGACAAATCCAAGGCTACGACTGGCAATTGGTAATGCCAAAGGTAATAATATGCCCAAAGACACCATCGAAAGGGCAATTAAAAAGGCTTCCGGCGCCGATGCTGCGAATTATTTTGATGTCACCTTTGAAGGCTATGCACCTAATGGTGTAGCGGTTTTTGTAGAATGTATGACGGACAATAATAACCGAACGGTTTCCAATGTCCGGTCTGTTTTTACCAAAAACGGGGGTAGTCTGGGAACTAATGGTTCGCTGGAATTTATTTTCGAGCGCAAAGGTGTTTTTCAAATTCCGATGAAGGAAAATATGGATGAAGACGAGTTGACACTTGAGCTTATTGATGCTGGCGCCGAAGAAGTGGAAGTGCAGGATGATCTGATGATCGTTACCTGCGCTATGAACGACTTTGGCTCACTGCAGAAAAAATTGGAGGAGATAGGCATAGAGCCAGAAAATGCCGAATTGCAACGTATTCCGAACACTATGGTAGAGCTTGACGATGATTCATTCAAAAAGGTGATGAAAATGATCGATACGCTCGAAGATGACGATGATGTACAAAAGGTATTCCATAACCTCGAGACCAGCGAAGAGCAGATGCAATTGTTATAGCCCGTATAAATTCACTAACTTAAAGCACACAGAACCATGTGTGCTTTTTTATGGAATTAAATCAAATTTACCGCACCTCCCTTTCCCTTTTGACCGATCTGTATCAACTGACCATGGCTTACAGCTACTGGAAGAATGATATGAAGGACAAAAAGGGCGTTTTCCACTTGTTTTTTCGTAAAAACCCATTTAAAGGAGGATACACCATTGCCTGTGGTCTGGAGCAAGCTCTTCAGTATATTCAGGGTTTCGAATTCACAGATGATGACCTACGGTATTTATCCACTCTAAAAGATAGTGCCGATCAGCCCATGTTTGAGCAGGCTTTTTTGAGCGAACTAGCCAATATGAAATGTAAATTTGATGCCTGGGCCGTTAAAGAAGGCACACCAGTATTCCCTTTTCAACCTATCATGCGCGTTGAAGGGCCGCTCTTACAAACCCAGATATTGGAAACTCCTTTGCTAAATATAATCAATTTCCAGACACTACTGGCTACTAAAGCTTCACGCATTTATGAGGCTACAAGAGGAATGCCCATAATGGAATTTGGACTAAGAAGGGCACAGGGTATCGATGGCGGCCTTTCTGCGAGCCGTGCTGCACATATCGGGGGCTGTAGTAGTACCAGTAATTTACTCGCCGGGAAGCTGCTGGAAATACCGGTAAGTGGTACACACGCGCATAGCTGGGTGATGTGTTTCGATTCAGAAATAGAATCCTTTAAGGCCTATGCATCGGCAATGCCTGGAAACTGTATTTTACTGGTCGATACCTATAATGTTTTTCAGGGAGTTCGAAATGCCATTGAAGTAGGGCTGGAGTTGAAAAAAAATGGTAAAAAGCTACTTGCTATACGCCTCGATTCAGGAGATTTAGCCTACCAAAGTCAGAAAGCCCGGAAAATGCTGGATGAGGCCGGCCTGGAAGAAACTAAGATCGTTGCATCCAATGACCTGGATGAACATCTTGTGCAATCGCTCAAAGAACAGCAGGCAAAAATTGATCTGTGGGGAATAGGCACAAAGCTGATCACGGCATACGATCAACCGGCCCTGGGGGGGGTGTACAAACTGTCAGCAATAGAAAAAGACAATGGAGAAATGGAAGATACTATTAAGCTATCCGAACAGAGTATTAAGGTCAATATACCCGGACAGCAACAGGTAAGAAGGTATAAGAAAGACGGACAATTTGTGGCCGATATGATCTATCGCGATGGCGCTGAACTGGAAGAAACGGTTGAGATTGTTTCCATCACAGACCCACACCAGAAAAAGTTAGTGTTGCAAAAAGAAATGCAATATGAAGATCTGCTAAAAAAAGTGGTAGATAAGGGTAGTGTGGTTTATGATTCTCCCGGCGTACAAGAAATCAGAAGTTTCAGCCTTGAGCAAATAAAGGCTCTTCATCCCGGTGTAAGGCGGTTTACCAATCCACACGCATATCCGGCAGGTTTGGACGTGTCGCTTTACCGCGATAGAGAGCAGCAAATAGATAAACTCAAAAAATTGTAAGCATAAAAAAAGCCGGCAAACTGTCGGCTTTTCAGTTATATCATTATCTGGCTTATTTCACAGAGTCGATATGTTCGATCAACTCAACAACTTTCATTGAGTATCCCATTTCATTGTCATACCATGACACAACTTTCACGAAAGTCGGGCTCAGCATGATACCTGCACCTGCATCGAAAATAGAAGCTCTGAGGTCACCGATGAAGTCGTTAGAAACAACTGCTTCTTCAGTGTAACCCAAAATACCTTTCAATTCACCTTCTGAAGCATCTTTCATGGCTTTGCAGATTTCCTCGTAAGAGGTTTCTTTAGCGAGGTTAACCGTAAGGTCTACTACCGAAACGTCAGGAGTAGGAACACGGAATGCCATACCAGTCAATTTACCATTGAGCTCAGGAATAACTTTTCCTACTGCTTTGGCAGCGCCAGTCGAAGAAGGAATAATATTCTGTCCTGCTCCGCGGCCACCTCTCCAATCTTTCATTGAAGGACCGTCAACAGTTTTCTGAGTAGCTGTTGTGGCGTGTACGGTTGTCATCAAACCTTCAGCAATACCAAACTTGTCATTTAATACTTTGGCTATTGGCGCCAAACAGTTGGTGGTACATGAAGCATTGGATACAAACTGCATGTCCGACTTGTAAGATTCGTGGTTAACACCCATTACAAACATTGGAGTATCGTCTTTCGAAGGGGCAGACATTACCACTTTTTTAGCGCCGGCTGAAATATGGCCCTGTGCTTTTTCCTTTGTTAAGAAGAGTCCGGTTGATTCTACTACGTAATCAGCGCCTACTTCATCCCACTTCAGGTTGGCAGGATCTTTTTCTGATGTAACGCGAATTTCATCACCGTTCACTACAAGCTTGCCGTCTTTTACTTCTACCGTACCGTTGAAACGGCCGTGGGTAGAGTCATACTTAAGCATATAAGCCATGTAGTCAACATCAATAAGGTCGTTGATTGCTACTACCTTAACATTTGGTTTTTCTACTGAGGCGCGGAATACTAATCTTCCGATTCTTCCGAAACCATTAATACCTATTTTAATCATTGAGATCTAAGGTTTATGAATGAAACAATTGATATATGAAACAAAAGTAATATTGTTTTATGGAATATACTACTGATTTTTATCATGTTCAAATCTCAAAAAAGCTTTATTCAATTTTTTTTTCAAAAAACTATTTGACTTTAATTTATCGTCCACTACATTTGCAGTCCGTTTCGCGCACGGTCCGTTCGTCTAGGGGTT
>DNTA01000203.1 GCA_003500135.1 Cytophagales bacterium
CTTTTTAAGCAGACCCTAAATAATGATGTTGGTTCTGTAAAATGGTTTTATCATGAGCCGGCAGGTTGGATCATTGCTGCGCCACAAATTGTTAATCATGAAATATTTGTGGGGCCTTCAGATGCCCACAAATTTTATTGTTTTGACCGCAATACAGGAAAACTAAAATGGCAAACCAACATTGTATGCGGGCATATGGTAAAGCAACCTTGTATAAAAACCACTTGTTGACAGTTACCCACGGCGGTATGCTTTATGTGTTGGATCAAATAACCTGAAAAATGGTTGATGTCTTTCAAACAGAAGAATGCAAAAAATACTATTCCAGGCTTTTCAACGACAATAGTAATATTGTTGAAGGCCACGAGTTGTACGTTCCGAAATTACAGGAAAATGAAAAATTAATTCGAAAGATGGGTTCAATAATGCGCCCGCCCGTGTTAAAAGATCATCATGTACTATTTGGAACCACGGCAGGAAAATTATACTGCATTGCGCTTATTCAATAAAAGCGCCCGTCTAGAGCGCTTTTTTGTAAATAATTTCAATATTATTATTTCTTTCTGGGATACATATCACCCATTGCAGATGAAACTGTGATGAGTTCGCCGCCACCGTTTATGCTGCCTTCTATATTAACCATATCCATGGGAGCGGGCATAGCTGCCATTGGTTTGCTCGATTTTACATCGATAATAAAATCGGTGTACGCCTCGCCATTGATTGTGTTGAGTTTGACATCAGCTCCTACCTTTGAATCCAAAGTGGTGTCGACGAATCCATTTACTTCCGAGATGGAGTTGGGCTTATTGGGTGCGATGTTTTCAAAAACAATCTCGACATTACCGTTGGTATTATTGGCAACAATCGGTCCGCCAACATTTTCAAAGCTTAAGTTTGAATTAATAGAAGTAATCACTATTTCACCTTTATGAGCCTTGAAGCTGATATTGCTTTATATTTCCGGAAAAACATCATTGTATGTAATGCTCACTTTTTCCGGCACATAAATGGTATGCCCGGCAAAGCTCGATATATTACTTTNNGTTGGCAATATTTAAAGCCTTTCCGGTTTTATCTATGATCAGCCCCACGCCTGAATTATCTATTTGTTGAGGGTTAAGTGGCTTTAGCCCGGCTTTGCGGTCTTTCATTTCTTCAGGTTTGTTCGGATTATGTTGTTGTCTTTCCTGCATCATGGCCCGTCGTTCCTGCTCAAGTGCTTTTCGCTCCTGTTCCATTTCGCTCATCTCATGAAAATGCTCCGAATGTTTGACGTCATCGCAGCAGGTTTCCGGATCCAGTTCTGTTATTGGGACGTTAAAGTGACATATGTCATTACAGGGTTTGCCGAATATTTTTATTTTTTTTTAAATTATGCCTTTGGTAATGTAATACTATGAAACGACTTATCGACCTATCTCACAGAATTGATAATCAAACCATTGGATTTCCAAATGCTCCGGTCCCGGAAATCACCGAATATCAGGAAATTAAGGATTCGAGGTTTATATACAATGCCGATACTTCCTTTCATATCGGTCAAATCAACATGATCGCCAATACGGGTACTTATATTGACGTACCTTTTCATCGATATGACTATGGCAAAGACCTTGCAGACATACGACTGGAAAATGTTGCTGATCTGGAAGGCATCAAAATTACGGTGCCTAAAGATGTAAAAGCGATTGGTAGCGATTTTTTCGTGAATCGTAAACTTGAAAACCGTTGTGTGCTGATTGAAACAGGTTGGAGCCAATTTTGGGGAACACGGGATTATTTTAATAATGCCCCCTATCTTACTGAAGATGCAGCGGTATATCTTATGGATAAACGTGTGAAAATGGTTGGAATAGAAAGTTGCAACATCGACAATATCGAAGATGCGAACCGACCTGCACATTCCATTTTACTGGATGATGATATTTTTATTCTGGAACATTTGGTCCATCTTGAAAAGCTCCCTGCTGAAGGATTCAGGTTTTTTGCTGTTCCACCGAAGATTACCGGTTTGGGCAGCTTTCCCGTCAGGGCATTTGCCCTGGTTGAGCTTTAAACGAACAAGTTTGACTGATTACTTTGGGAAATGACTTTGGGCGCCTGAGTGCTTATTTCAAAATCGTTCATTTTACCTGATAAATATATGGCGGCATCAACACAGCAATGCTCCTCGCGTTGATGGAATATGAAGTAAACCTCCTGTACAGCTTTTGTACACCATTTTGAAATTCGAGCGGCCCAGTCATCCAGGCGTTGGTAGTCCGATTTATGTAATGCATTACCTGTAAAGCGAATGAATACCTTCTGAGCCGTGACCATATTGTGCAAAACATCTCTTCTTCCACTGGTATCGGTGATAACCATTCCCCAACCCAATTCATCCATCTTTTCGAACAACCGTTCTTTAATCTCCTGGCTTTCAAACCAACTCGGATGTCGAAATTCAACACTTATCGGAATATCACTGGGAAGTTCGCCGAGAAATGTAAAAAGCTCTTTTCCCCTTTCGGTAGAAAAATGTGAAGGTAATTGAATAAATGTGGTTCCAAGCTTTTCTTGAAATAATAATAATGTATTCAAAAAACGGTCAGTTAACCCACTTTGACTTTCCAATACCTTTCGGTTGGTAATGCTTTGTGGCCATTTGGGACAAAAACGAAAACTATCCGGCACCTGTTCTATCCATTTTTCAATGGTCTCCGTTTTTGGTATACGATAATACATGGTATTGAGCTCGATACACGAAAACTGCCGGCTGTAGTGGTATAAGTAATCTGAAGGTTTGGTTTTTGGCGGATAAATTTTTCCTATATAACCACGGTCGCCCCAGGCCGGTGCACCGAAATATACGGTCAGGCCGTTTTCACTATCCGCTGACTTTTGTTCAAAACTACCCCATTTAAACGATTGCGGTATTTGATGATCAACAAGTGATGGATTTTCAACTCTTCCAAATTTCATGACCTAAATTGTCTTATTTGTCTAATTGAGTACTCAAAATATCAGAAAAATTCATTTCGTATTGTATTATTCTGTTAATTCGTGACTGAATTGAATTTTGATCGAATAAAATGAATAAACTTCTCATCGCAATAGCTATAATTATTTTACCAGCATATTCTTTTGCTGATAATGGAAGTGAATGCCAAATCGAAGCACAAGGTTATGAAAAAACCTATGAATATCTCCAGAATCATGTATTTAGTTTCCAGCAGTATTTTGAAACGCTATCGGTACGAGGTGTTCAAAAAGCCGGGTTTTTTAGTTGCAATGGAGAAGAAGGTTATTTATTAATCCAAACCCACGAAAGGTCGTATATTTACAAAAATGTTCCCCGGGATGTTTGGGAAGAATTTAAATTCACCAATAGCATTGAAAGCTATTATGTGCAACACATCCGATTTAGCTATATAATGGTATAAAGCATTGTTATACGAAATATTGTATTTTTTGTTATGTGTTCGGTTATGTGACATTGCCTGTTGCTAAAGCGAACAATTCTGACTCTTTTTCTTACTCCATTATTTTCTTAATGTCATGATTATCAGTTGTTTAATTGTTTTGGCATGACCTTGGTTGATAAAATACTGCTGTTGATCAGTTATGTTGAACCTAAAAAAAACAATTGGATAATCATGAAAACATCAAACATCAAAAAGGGAATCGCGCTTTTATTCTGCGCTGTATTTGTGTCAAGCCAGGTAGCATTTGCGGGCGGCATTTTGGAAGACAAAACAACTGAAAAAACAAGAGAAGCTGTTGAGAATGCCAGTCCTGATGATTGGTATACCCTGGCTAAAAGCGCCGACAAATGTTTTGACAAAAAAGTAAACCTTAAGGAAGCTTCTCAATGGATCGACCAGTCACTTGATATCACTGAAGCGCCTTACAACCTGGAAGTGAAAGGAAACTATTACATGTTAAACAACCTACCTGAAAAGGCGCTGGAATACTATGTAAAAGCCGTTCGTAAAGCCAATAGTGATGATCCTACTGACGGCGAGAACATTCAGCGAGTTCAGAAGAAGATTGCAGAAATTACGGAAATTGGCAGATAGTTTCTTATAATACCCGGGGCGCCAATGGCGCCCTTTTTTATTGCCCCATTATTTTTTGTATCACATTTCGGTGCTGTGGATATTTATTTATCAAATCATTCTTATTGGCCAACTCAAAATCATCAAAATCAAAACCAGGAGCAACACTACAACCTACCAATCCAAAACTACCTCCTTCAACAACGTGCGCTGCAAACCATGAACCGGCCGGAATTACAAGTTGCATTTCTTCACCACCTTCAAGTTGCCGGCCCACAATTGGTGTACTCAATTTCCCATCGCGATCAATAAGGTACAGTTTTATCGGGTCCCCATCATAGTAATGCCAAATCTCATCTGATTTTAATCGATGAAAGGTAGATACATTGCCCTTTTTAAGTAAAAAATAAATTGAGGTTGAAAATACACGCGGGCCATTGTAGCGCTCGGGTAAAGCCGTTCCATGTATCTGATACGCACTTCGATAATTTTCACGATAATAACCACCCTCCGGATGTGGTTGAAGCTGTAATTTTTTAATGTAAAAATCGGCTGTATACGGCATTATGTTTTAAATATTTGGGTTTTCAAGCTTTTACTTGGCGTGGTTTGAATTTATATTCTTAATTTTAGGTAAATTTTTTCAGGGGTACAACATATGGACAGAACGCACGAAGAAAAACTTAGCCATATCAGCGATCTTATCAGAATATCTAAAATCGATGGTGATGAATCACATATGGAGCTGAATTTTATCAACTATGTTGCCGACCGGTTAGGTGTAAGCAGGAAAGAAGTTCAGGACATTTATCAAGGAAAACTAAATATCAAGTTTAAAACACCTAAACACGAAAACCAGGTAATTGATCAATTTCATCGCATTGTGCTGTTGGTAGGAATTGATAAAATGATCACCAAAGAAGAGTTGGAATTATGTTTTCAGTTGGGCGTGAAAATGGGGTTGAATTATAATGCTATCATGGAGGTCTTGAAAAAAACGATGAGCAATCCGGCTTTTATTATGCAGAAAAAAGAAATGGAGGGCATATTTAATAAGTACCGGAACTAGTAGGCAAAGAGAAAGTAAATAAAAATAACCAACCAGGCAATTCCCAGGTAATACCAAAAATAAGTAAGCGTTTTATATTTTGTTTTTTGATATGGGTTGGTCATATATATTAACGATTGTACCGCATCATCTTCAAGTATGGATATTCTGTGCATGAGCACGGCACAATAAACCAGGGCGCCTGCCAGATGTGCCAAGTGCAAGCCCGATATGATAAAGAAATAATTTTTCAGATCGAGATATGAAGTATAATTTAAATTATTGATCAGCTCCATCCAGGCCATCATTTGCGATATCACAAATACCAGGCCTCCGATTAATGCTACGCCCATATAATTTTTAAGCTTAAGCAGTTGGTCCGTATCAAAAAACCTGGTCGATTGGGACATCACAAAACAGGAAAGGAGGATGATTATAGTACTCAAAGCAAAAAATCGTGGAGATCTAAGGCTGATCTCGTCAAGTATCTGAATACGTTCAAATTCCATCATCACAATTAAAAACGTAAACACAATAGCGCTCGCCACGATAAAAAGCATTGCCAGTGTTTTGTATGGATGCAAAGCTTCTATCTGGTCCCAGTAAGGCTTAGAGGATAAGTGTTTAAGTGTTTTTTTCTGCGGTTTCATATACGATGGTTCACTACCCTAAAACAGAATCATAAGGCATAAGGTTTTATATATCATACGATTATTTAACACCAAAGTGTCAGATTGCCAACACTATTCCATATTGTATTTATAACTTTGTAACGAATATATCGCGATAAAATTGAATATTACAGATTTTTTACGCATTTACAAAGAAGATGCCGTAGTTCAGGTGGTTGCTGAAAAAATAAAACCTAATTCTGATAATAAAATACAGCTCAAAGGACTCACGGGAAGCCAGGATGCAGTATTATTGGCTGCACTTCATGCCAATACCCATCAGAATTTCCTCGTGGTTTTGCACGATAAAGAAGAAGCAGCATATTTTCATAACGACATGCAAAACTTAATGTCGCATCGCGAGATTTTGTTTTATCCAACTTCGTACAAACGCCCCTATGAATTTGAAGAAATAGAAAATGCCAATATTTTGATGCGTGCCGAAATTCTCAATCGCATCAATCATAAACTTACCACTGGTGAGATTATAGTTAGTTATCCGGAAGCGCTTACCGAAAAGGTGATCAATAAGCAATCCCTTTCTAACAATACATACAGCATCAACATAGGCGATGAAGTAAATCCCGAATTTCTGACAGAAATATTGAATACCTATGGCTTCGAGAAAACTGATTTTGTGTACGAAGCGGGTCAGTTTGCAATCAGAGGTGGCATCATTGATGTTTTTTCCTATGCCCACGACCTGCCTTACCGCATAGAGCTTTTTGGCGACGATGTTGAAAGCATTCGAGAGTTTGATCCGGAAAACCAGCTTTCAAAAAACGAAGTCAAAAAAATTAATATCATACCGAATGTCCAAACCCGCTTGCTTCAGGAAAAGCGACAATCATTCCTCGAGTTTTTACCGAAAAATACCAAGATCTTTTTTAAAGATGTGGAAATGACCTTCGATATACTTGACAAGTATTTTGAAAAAGCCACTTCACAATTTGAAAATATTCTCAAGGCAAGCCAGGAGACAAAAATCGTATTGCAACCCGAAGATGTTTTCGAAAATTCCAAAAGCTTTATATCCAACCTCGATAAATATACCCAGATAGAATTCGGCAGGCGGTTTTTTTACCAGACAGCCGATGTGTTTGAATTTCAATCTGAGCCCCAGCCCTCATTCAACAAGAACTTCGATCTGCTGGCCCAAAATCTGGATGAAAATCAAGCCGCCGACATAACCAATATCATCGTAGCCGATTCGGCCAAGCAGTTGGAAAAATTGCGAACGATCTTTGAAGAGATCGATCCATTTATGAATTATCGCGAACTCAACACTGCTTTTCGGCAGGGCTTTATCGATAAAGATCTAAAACTGGCCTGCTATACCGATCACCAGCTTTTTGAGCGTTTTCATCGCTATAAAACCAAAAACAGAAGTTCAAAATCAAAGGCGCTTACGCTGAAGGAAGTTCAAAACCTCCAGCCGGGGGATTATGTAACCCACATCGATTATGGGATTGGTCGTTTTGCCGGCCTCGACAAAGTTGATATCATCGGAAAAGAGCAGGAGGCTTTGCGTTTAATTTACCGTGATGATGACCTGCTTTACGTAAGTATTCACTCCTTGCACAAAATATCAAAATATACCGGCAAAGAAGGCAGCCCGCCAATTATCAGTAAATTGGGTACGCAGGAGTGGGAAAATAAAAAGAGAAAGGCCAAAAAGAAGGTAAAGGATATCGCCAAGGACCTGATTCAACTATATGCCAAGAGAAAAGAAACTACGGGCTACGCCTTTACGGAAGACGGATACATGCAGGCCGAGCTGGAGACCTCCTTTTTATACGAAGACACACCCGACCAGGCAAAATCCACCGCTGATGTAAAAGTAGATATGGAAGCGCCTCACCCCATGGACCGTTTGGTGTGTGGTGATGTTGGATTTGGAAAAACCGAAGTGGCCATTCGTGCTGCCTTTAAGGCGGTAACCGATGGAAAACAAGTGGCGGTATTGGTACCCACCACAATTCTGGCATTTCAACATTATCGAACCTTCATGGAAAGGCTGAAAGGTATGCCGGTATCGATAGAATATGTCAACAGGTTTCGCTCAACCCAATCCATTCGTGAAATACTAAAAAATGTAACAGAAGGAAAAGTAGATATATTGATCGGGACCCACCGCATCGTGAGTAAGGATGTACAATTCAAAGACCTGGGGTTGCTGGTGATTGACGAGGAGCAAAAGTTTGGCGTGAAAGTAAAGGAAAAACTAAAAGAGTTCCGGGTAAATGTAGATGTACTTACCCTTACGGCAACACCCATTCCACGTACATTGCACTTTTCTTTAATGGGGGCCAGAGACCTGAGTGTAATTGCCACTCCTCCACCAAACCGGCAACCAGTCACTACGGAGATACATACATTCAATGAAAATATCATCAGAGATGCGATAAGTTTTGAGCTACGGCGCGGCGGACAGGTGTTTTTTGTACATAATCGAATAAAAGACATCGAGCAGGTGGGCAATATTATCTTAAAGCTTGTTCCGGATGCCCGTATTGGTATAGCCCACGGGCAAATAGATGGTTCCAAACTTGAGAAAGTTATGCTCAAGTTTATTGAAGGGGGGTATGATGTACTGGTATCCACTAATATTATTGAATCAGGACTTGACATACCCAATGCAAATACGATCATCATAAATCAGGCGCATATGTTTGGTTTATCCGATCTACACCAAATGCGCGGCCGCGTGGGTAGAAGCAACAAAAAAGCCTTTTGCTATTTGCTATCTCCACCTACGATTGGTCTCACTTCAGATGCCAGAAAAAGATTGAGTACATTGGAGGAGTTTTCTGACCTTGGCGATGGTTTCAAAGTGGCCATGCGGGATTTGGACATCCGTGGTGCCGGGAATTTACTGGGCGCTGAACAGAGTGGCTTTATCAACGATCTTGGCTTCGATACCTATCACAAAATTTTGGATGAGGCCGTACAGGAATTGAAAGAAACCGATTTTAAAGATTTGTTTAAACAAGAACTGGAAATAGAAAAACTCAAAAGGTTGGTACCCGATTGCAATATTGAAACGGATCTTGAAATACTGATCCCTGAGGATTATGTCAGCAATATTTCTGAAAGGTTAAGTTTTTACAATACGCTCGACAATGTTCCCGATGAAGAAAAGCTACAAGAAGTTATCAACTCCATGCGCGACAGATTTGGACCGATACCCGGGCCGGTAGAAGACCTGATTAAAATAGTGCGCATCAGATGGAAGGCGGAACAGTTGGGAATTGAAAAGCTGTTGCTGAAAAACGGATCTATGAAGGCATACTTTGTCAGTGCCGATAATGCTGAATTTTACAATTCCTATGCCTTTGGCAGTATACTGAAATACGTACAGCGACATCCAAGGCTTTGCAGGCTGAAGGAAATGACGAAAAGAGTGATCTTTATTGTTGATGAAGCGCCCTCCGTTGAGGATGCTTCTACCATTTTCGAGCAGATTCTGACGATTAAATCATTACTGATGCAATAAATTCGATGAATTTCGGTTTTACCGGGATAAACTCTTCTTTATTATTACATGGACGCTATAAATTTGTGGTAATTTTCTTGCAGAAAAGGTTAATATTTTGTGTTTTTATACGGACATAGGGAAAAATTGTATTTGGAATCCATTATATTTGCTGTAAAGGCAGTATGTTTTTACCTATTGTCTTTATTTTTTGATATCTAAAATGTTGAAACAGGTTATGAAAAAATTTGTGAATGTTGCCCTGAATTTGACCCCGGTTCTGGCGCTTATTGTTATGCTTGGCGCCTGTAAATCGAGCAGCCGTCCGACGGCTTCCAATCCTGGCGGAATCAGTAAAGCTACCGGATTGGAATACAATGATGACGAAGGCTTCCAGGTAGCCGATTTCCGAGGACAACCCGAAGGTCCGAACCTCGTTTACATCGAAGGTGGACGTACAATTTTGGGTTCGTCCGAAGAAGAAATTTATAATAGAAGAGACAACCTGGAAAGAACGGTTACTGTATCATCTTTCTACATGGATGAAACAGAGGTCGCCAACATCCACTGGTTGGAGTATCTTTATTACGTTCAGTTGGATTCTTCTCGTGAATTTTATCAATCTGCCTTACCGGATACAACGGTCTGGGCCAGCGATTTGGCGTATAACGACCCGTATGTGGCACACTACTTCCGATATCCTGGTTTCCGGTTCTTCCCGGTAGTAGGGGTTTCCTGGGAACAGGCGGTAGACTACTGCGAGTGGAGAACAGCGACTGTGAATATGAAACTGGCCTTTGATGCCGGTTTAGAAGAGTTGCCTGAAGCAAGCGGTGGAAGAATCCCACTGGAAACCGGCGTGGTATTGCCTGATTACCGTCTTCCATCGGAAGCAGAGTGGGAATACGCGGCGATGGCACTGATTGGTACACAATGGTTGGATGAAAACCAGACACACTCAAGAATTTACCCCTGGGACGGTCATTCATTGAGAAGTCCCTATAAAGATATGGGCAATTTCCTGGCCAACTTTAAAAGAGGTCGTGGTGACTATGCCGGTATAGCAGGTAAATTGAATGACGGCGCCATGATCACAGATTATGTTTACGAATATCCTCCAAATGATTTCGGTTTATACAATATGGCCGGAAATGTGAACGAGTGGGTATTTGATGTGTATCGTCCATTGTCATTCCAAGATATGGATGACCTGAATCCGGTACGAAGAAACAAGGAAGATTTCGGATACCAAGTAACACACGATCCAAATGCCGATGACCCGTCAACATTATACGACTATCAGTTTTTTAATTCACTAATCAGTGACAAAACGAGAGTGTATAAAGGAGGTTCATGGGCAGACGTTGCCTATTGGTTATCTCCCGGTACCAGAAGATATTTGGCCCAGGATTCTGCAACAGCAACCATAGGATTCCGTTGTGCAATGATCAGGGCAGGATCTAATAACTAAGCGATCAACATTATTTATATATGGAAAGGCTTCCTCAAAAGGGAAGCCTTTTTAATTCGCATCGGCCAGGGCAACTATCGAAAGTTTTCCAATTCCGGCGCCAATTAATTTAGTGGCACATGCTTCCAGGGTTGCACCAGTGGTAATTACATCATCCACCAGTATCACATTTTTGTTTATCAAATTTTCAGGGGCTTTAACTACGAATGCATCCTTTACATTTTGCCACCTTTTCTCTCTTGATTTTCTCGTCTGGGTTTTGGTATGAACCTGACGTACAAGAATATTATTGAGAACTGGAATATTGAGGGCCTCAGATAATCCACGTGCAAAAACCTCACTTTGATTATAACCTCTTTTGCGAAGTTTTTTAGGATGTAACGGAA
The DNA here is from genome assembly GCA_003500135.1 of Cytophagales bacterium. Lineage (GTDB taxonomy): Bacteria > Bacteroidota > Bacteroidia > Cytophagales > Cyclobacteriaceae > UBA10427. The sequence goes on from DNTA01000203.1 coordinate 11,092, forward strand.
CAGGCATTAACATATCATAAGGCTGCATCGCTGTGGAAAAATTTAGCTTTTCAATAAATAGTTGACCCATATAAATGGCTAAGTCGGGACGGTTGCGATATTTGATATGGTGGATAACCTCTTGCGTTATTCCTTTTTTATGAAACTTAAGAAATGCCATCATGTGTTCCGTTTTAACCCTGCCATGTAGTTTGTTTCGTAAATTCTGCTGATCATAAGCGGATAGAACCGGCAGTTCTTGTAAACATGTTAAGCACAATTGCGTTTCTGATTGATATAATGTATGCCCACAAGAGGGGCACAATGAGGGAAAAACAAGATCGATTACACTTTTTAAGCCCATTTACCTTTCAATATCAAATAGGGTTTTCAATACAGCTTTTATATTTGCAATTCAAATCCACAATTATATGGTAGATCGGGATCTCGAACTGGATAGAAATTGGTTTAAATTACTGAATAAACTGGAAAAAACCATCGGAAAAAGACAGGCAGGCTTAAATGGCGTGTTGTTTTTAATTGGTGTGCAGGAACTTGGTAGAGGCGCAAAGGCCTTTTCGAAGGAGGACAAAAAAGACTTGATGCACATTGCCATATGCAAAGTATTAAGCCTTTCTGGTTTTTATGAGTTGGAAGGCCTCGATGAAGAAGGCTGGCCGCATTGGAAATCAACTAAAAAGCTGCCAAACATTAACATAGCTGAACAGGAAAACCTACTTAAGATGCACGTAATTGAGTATTTTGAACAAGAAATTGGGATTCGTATTCATTAAAAAGGGCTGCAAGTGTATAATAGCACATTTTTAATGTAACCTTAACCGGGGATAGGCGCTTGTAAATAAATTATTTTATGAATTTCCTTTATATTTAAAGAAATTAGGAAAATTTTGTGTGATCGAATTATAAAAATATGATGAAAGCAAATTTGCATTATTTAGTTATCGTTATGATAGGTTTCCTACTGGTTTCATGTGGTGGCGAAAAAAAGGGAAATAGTGAAAGTAGTGTACTAACAAAAGCGGAAGGGGACCGGTATTATGGCGGTATATTGAGGATCAACGAATCTGAATATATTAAAAACCTATTTCCTCATAATATCACCGATGCCTATTCCTATCGGGTAGCCAGCCAGGTATACGAGGGCTTGTTTAAATTTGACGATACCACACTGGTGGTTACGGAAGGCCTGGTAGAAGCTTTTGAAGTTGATGATACCGGTACAGAGTATACTTTCAAGCTTCATGAAGGTGTATATTTTCATGATGATGAATGCTTTCCTGGTGGTAAAGGCCGTGAAATGACAGCCGAAGATGTAGCCTACTGTTTTACCCGTTTGTGTACAAAGCACCCTAACAACCAGAACTTTCCTGCCATTTTCCAGGGTGTTTTAAAAGGTGCAGATAAATACTACAACGCTTCGGCAAATGGTACACCTGATTTTGATATTGATGGTATTGATGTAGTAGATAAATATACGATCAAATTAAGCCTTACTGCTCCCAATGCTTTGCTAACCACTAATCTTGCCCGACCTGCTTGTTTTATCTATCCCAAAGAAGCAGAAGATACATATGGTATCGATATGCGAATAAAGGCGGTAGGTACTGGTCCATTCGTTCTGAGCAATGTGGAAGAAAACATTTCCATCATTTTAAATAAAAATGAAAACTATTGGAGAAAAGACGGGTTTGGAAATCAACTGCCATTTTTAGAGGCAGTAAGCATTCAGTTTATAAATAATAAAAAAACAGAGCTTTTTGAATTTAAAAAAGGTAACCTCGACATGATTTACAGGTTGCCCACAGAATTTATAATTCAGATTTTGGAGGAAACCTCTACCGGGGCCAATGGAGAATACAGTCAGTTCGAACTACAGCGTTCACCGGAAATGATGACTCATTTTATTTCCTTAATGAACCAACGGGGTGTTTTTTCAAATATCAATGTGCGAAAAGCCTTGAACTACGCAATTGACCGAAGTAAAATTCTAGACTTCGTATTGAATGGTGAAGGATTTGAGTCAGGAAAATACGGTATCACACCAATGGTTTTTCAAAACTATGATGTAACAAAAATTAACGGATACACATTAAATATTGATTCTGCAAGATACTACCTGGCCCAGGCGGGCTATCCTGAAGGCAGAGGTTTTCCAAAAATTGAGTTTTATCTTAATTCAGAAGGAGAACGCAATACGCTGGTGGCTACGGAAATACAAAAGCAACTAAAAGACCATCTCAATATCGACGTGGAGTTGGTGATTTTGCCTTTTGCTCAATTATTGGATAAAGCTTATAAAGGTGAATACAACATGATGAGGGCAGGATGGGTTTCCGATTACCCAAGTCCTGAAAACTTTTTATGGCTTTTTTACAGTAAAGATGTTCCAAATTCCCCCGGGGAAGTATCTTATCCGAATATTGCACGTTATATAAATAGAGATTTTGACGCATTGTACCAAGAGGCCTTGCGTTCAAAATCAGTAGAGGAAGCTAATCAGGTTTTCCAAAGAGCGGAACAACTGATGATGCATGATGCACCTGTAATTATCCTTTGGTACGATGAAGGTTATCGATTGATTCAGTCGTATGTTAAAAACTTTCCAAACAATCCTATGCAATATCGGGATTTAAGTGATGTGTACCTTCAGGATGCCAAAGCTCTATAGGAATGGACGATAATCAGACAAGAAAACATTCGGTGTGAAGCAAAGTATCGAGCAGCAGTTAGCGGCATTTAAAAGAAAGTATTACTTCAACCTTATTCTGAAAGGTAGCATTCTTACGATCGCTATCCTGGTATCGATATATATTTTTGTTACGCTTTTGGAATACTTCCTGTTTTTGGATAGCACATTTCGGGCTTTTCTGCTATTCGGCTACCTCATTTTAAGCGCCTATATTTTTATTAAATGGATACTGGTACACGTTACACCTCTTTTATTGAAATCTCGTGCGATAAGCGATGAGCAAGCAGCCAGTAAAATTGGTACTTTTTTCCCTTTGATTAATGACAAGTTGCTGAATATCATACAGTTAAAAAGCACTTATTTTGAACATAAACAAGATTTAATTTTAGCCGGGATTAATCAGAAAACAAATGAAATTTCAGGCATTTCTTTCGAAAATGCCGTTGATTTAAGGGAAAACCTTCAGTATTTGAAATATTTACTATTTCCTTTTATAGTATTACTTCTAATTGCAATACTATCGCCTAATGTTTTGGTAGCGCCTACCAAACGGATAGTTCAGTTTAATAAATCTTTTGAACCACAAGCGCCTTTCCAATTTAATGTTTCAGATACAGAGTTCATTGCGTTCAGAAATGAAGATTTTAAATTCCAGGTTGAATTAACAGGCAAAAGTTATCCTGAAGATGTTTACATGGTTTCAGAAGGCAGACGACTGAAATTAAAAAATCCCGAAGGTCAAAACTACTTTTACACATTTGAAAAAGTACAACATAGCAGACAATTTGAACTCGAAGCTGCTGGATACAGTTCAAGCACATATACTTTAAAAGTAGTTAACCGCCCTCAAATTCAACAATTTGACGTACTTCTACAGTTCCCTATCTACCTATACAAGCAAGCGGAAAGAATTTCCAATGCCGGCAATCTACAAATACCAGAGGGTACGGAAATCAAATGGTTTTTTAATGTATCGCATGCCGATAGCGTATGGTTCAGTTTCAAAGATGATTCAATTGAACATCCTGCCCGCACGAAAGACAGCGGGATTTTCGAATATGAAAGATCATTTTATGCGGACAACAGCTACGAAGTAATTCTTAAAAATGCTTACGGATCAAATAACGAGAAACTGCTGTACAAGATAGATGTATTGCCCGACAAATATCCTAAAATCAGTGTTGAACAAATACAAGATACGATTGCCTTTCGACAGTTGGTATTGGGCGGATCCCTTAGAGACGATTATGGCCTTACTGATTTAAAGTTGTTCTACAAAATCATTGGGGAAAACAACCAGAAACCTGAAAAATATAATTCAATAGATATAGATATTGATCGATCGAAAGCTGCTCAATCCTATTATTTCACGTGGAACATCCAAAAGTTGAAATTACAAAACGGTGATCAATTGGAATATTTCCTTCAGGTAAGAGATAATGATGGAATATCAGGACCCAAACCTTCAAGAACGCCTGTATTTCAACTTAAACTTCCCGAGAAAAAGCAGATCAAAGAACAAATTGAGGGCTCCACTAAATCAACTGAAAATCAGATAGATAAGTCACTTCAAGAAGCAAAAGAACTCAAAGAAAACCTGGAGGAGCTGGAAAGTAGGATGAAGGGAAAAAAGAAAATGAGTTGGGAGGATGAGCAGCTTCTGAAAAAGGTGATGGAACAGAAGGAAAATATTGAACAGGAAATATCTAAGCTTCAGCAACAATTTGAGCAAAACCAACAAATGCGAGATCGGTTTGACCCTGAAAAGGATAAACGCATAGAGGAAAAGGTTGAGCAACTTCAGGAATTGATGGAAGAATTGTTGGATGAAGAAACAAAAAAACTGTATGAAGAACTGGAAAAGTTGCTTCAGGAAAACAGTGACCCTGAACAATTGCAGGAAATGATTGAGGAACTGAACTTTAAAGAAGAAAACCTGGAGAAAGAATTGGAGCGCACACTGGAGTTGTTCAAAAGAATGAAGTTTGAATATAAACTTGATGAGGTCATTGAAGAAACGCAATCATTGGAGGAGCAGCAGGAAGATCTGGCCGAAAAGAATGAAAATAAGGAGGGAGATACAGAAAATCTGGAGAAAAAACAGCAGGAACTAAACGAATCTTTTGAGGAACTCGAAAAGGACATTGAAGAGCTTCAAAACCTAAATCAGGATTTGAAAAACCCTGAGCTAATGCAATCGACACAAGAGGAACAGGAAGAAATAAAAGAATTACAGAAGGAGGCGCTTGAACAAATGCAGAAAGGAAAGCACAAGAAATCCAGTCAATCACAAAAAGACGCAGCTCAAAAAATGCGTCAGATGAACCAGAAGATGCAGCAAATGCAGGCGAGTATGGAAATGATGCAAATGCAGGAAAACCTTGATGATCTTCGGGATATTCTTGACAATCTGCTAAAGCTTTCCTTCGATGAGGAAGAACTGATGAAGGAGTTCCGAAAGGTTAACCAAACAGATCCCAGGTTTATTGAATTATCTCAAAACCAACTCAAATTGAGAGATGATGCTCAAATTGTTGAAGATAGTTTGATGTCATTAGCCAAGCGCGTATTTCAAATATCGTCATTTGTAACCCGTGAGGTAGGCGACATGAACCGTAATATGGATGATGCTGTTGAAGCTATTAAGGAAAGAAGAAAAGCCGTAGCAGTAGGTAAGCAACAGTATGTAATGACTTCGATCAATAACCTGGCCCTGTTGCTTGACGATGTGATGAACCAAATGCAGCAAGCTATGGCCGATGCCATGGGTAACCCAAGGCCTGGGGACCAGAAGCAACAAAGCCTTCCGAGCATGATAGAACTCCAGAAGCGATTAAGCCAACAAATACAAGAACTTAAACGTAGTGGAAAGCAAGGCCGTCAATTGAGTGAAGAACTCGCCCGAATGGCTGCTGAACAGGAAAGGCTTCGAAAGGCAATGGAAGAAATGAATCAAAAATTGAAAAATCAAAATAGAAATGGTCAAGGTGGTTTGGAAGACGTTATTGATAAGATGGAAGAAAATGAAATTGATCTGGTAAACAAAAGACTAACCGAAAACACCATAAAAAGGCAACAGGATATTTTAACGCGCCTTTTAGAAGCTGAAAAAGCCATGCGCGAACAACAACTGGATAAAGAACGCAAAGGTGAAACGGCCAGGGATTACTCAAGAGAAATTCCGGAAGCTTTCGAAGAATACATTAAACAAAAGGAGAAAGAGATAGAGTTACTGAAAACTATCCCTCCAAAGCTGAACCCGTACTATAAAGAACAAGTAAATCAATATTTCGAACGCCTAGAAAAGTAAGTTATTTGAAAAACATATACCAATGAACACGATAAAGATTGAAATTCCGTCAATCATTGAAAACATTCGAATTATCGAAAGTTTTATAGACAATGCCAGGGAGCGGTTTCATTTGGATGATGACATATATGGTAATATAATGATTGCTGTTACCGAATCGGTAAACAATGCCATTCTTCACGGCAATCGAAATGATAAATCCAAAAATGTCAGGCTGTCCTTATCTCTCAATAATAATGTTATAAAATTCATTATTGAGGACGAGGGTACTGGTTTTGATTATCATAACTTACCGGATCCTACTTCACCTGAAAATGTAGACAAACCCAGTGGGAGAGGCATATTTTTAATGAAGCATCTTTCCGATGAGGTCTGTTTTAATAATGAAGGGCGCATAGTGGAATTATCTTTCTACATGAATTGAGATGCTCAATATTCATTTTTTTCGAGAAGATATTGAAGCTGATTTACCTTCAGAAGCCACTAAGCGCTGGGTAAGCAAAATAATTGATCAGCACGACAAACAATTGAACACACTGAATTTTATTTTTTGTTCAGATCCCTTCTTACATCAGTTAAACCTTGAGTATCTCAATCACGACACTTATACCGATATCGTCACTTTTGACAGTTCGGAAGATGAAAAGGAAATAGAAGGAGATATTTTTATCAGTTTGGAGCGTATATCGGATAACAGTAATAAATTAAAAATACCTTTTGAAGAAGAATTACATAGAGTAATGGCACACGGTGTATTACACCTTTTAGGATTTGGCGATAAAACAGAAAAAGAACAACAATTGATGCGCAACAAAGAAAATGAATGTTTAGCTTTGCGTTTTTAAATGTTGGAAAGAAGTGTTCCACGTGGAACATCAGAATACGAATTTTTAATTGTCAGTAATGTTCCACGTGGAACATTAATTATTTATAGCTATATGTTTCAAGAATACGACGTAATTGTAGTAGGGGGAGGGCATGCCGGATGCGAAGCCGCACATGCCTCGGGTAAAATGGGATCAAAAGTATTGTTGATTACCATGAATATGGGAGTAATAGCTCAAATGTCGTGTAATCCTGCCATGGGTGGGGTTGCTAAAGGTCAAATTGTACGTGAAATAGATGCTCTCGGAGGTATGTCAGGTATCATTTCCGATAAATCCATGATCCAGTTTCGTATGTTAAATCGATCTAAAGGCCCCGCTATGTGGAGCCCGCGTACCCAAAATGATCGTATGCGCTTTGCAGAAGAATGGCGTCTTGCCCTTGAAAGAAACCCTAATGTTGACATGTGGCAAGAAATGGTAAAGGAAATAATTGTTAAAGATAATCGGGTAATTGGTGTTCGGACCGGAATGGGTCTTGAGATCCAATCAAAATCAGTTGTTCTTACGAATGGAACCTTTTTGAATGGTATTATTCATATTGGAGAGAAACAATTTGGTGGGGGTAGAACAGCTGAAAAAGCAGCCACCGGAATTACTGAACAATTGGTTTCTTTAGGCTTTGAGGCAGGAAGAATGAAAACAGGAACCCCTCCGAGAGTAGATGGAAGGTCCATTAACTATGATGTGATGGAAGAACAACAAGGGGATGACAACCCATCCAAGTTTTCTTATTCTTCTGAAACTTCCCCACTTAATGAACAAAGGAGCTGTTATATTACTTATACCAATCCTGATGTTCACGATACCTTAAAGACTGGCTTTGATCGCTCACCTATGTTTAATGGAAGAATACAAGGCGTAGGCCCAAGGTATTGCCCATCAATAGAAGATAAGATCAATCGATTTGCAGAAAGAAACCGACATCAAATATTTGTTGAGCCTGAAGGGTGGAATACGGTAGAAGTATATGTTAATGGTTTTTCCACTTCATTACCAGAAGATGTACAATATAAATCATTGATAAAAATTAAAGGGTTGGAAAATGCCAAAATGTTCCGGCCCGGCTATGCCATTGAATACGATTACTTTCCTCCAACACAACTCGAGCATACTTTAGAAACCAAACTTATAAAAAATCTTTATTTTGCCGGTCAAATCAATGGTACCACCGGATATGAAGAAGCTGCTTGTCAGGGCTTAATAGCCGGAATAAATGCCCACCTAAAAATAAACGATGCGTCTCCTTTTTCATTGAAAAGATCAGAAGCATATATTGGAGTATTAATTGACGACCTAATTAACAAGGGTACCGAGGAACCTTACAGAATGTTCACCTCGCGCGCTGAATACAGAATTTTACTTAGGCAGGATAATGCTGACATCAGATTAACTAAAAAAGGACATGCCATAGGATTAGCTAATAAGGAACGGGTAGATGCCGTTGATCAAAAAATTGAATCATTAAATAATCTTAACAAAATATTAAAGAAAACCAAAGTTGATCCTCACAAGGTAAATGATATATTGGAATCTAATCATACAGCGCCAATTAAAGAAAAAGCAACTCTTTATCAATTATTAAAAAGGCCTCAAATCCAAATAGATCATTTGCTTCATGTCGATACTGAAATAAATGAAATACTTAGTAAATATGAAAGCGCCATTTTAGAACAAGCATCCATCGAGGTGATTTATGAAAACTACATTGAAAAAGAACAAAAGCTGGTTGAAAAAATTGAGCAATTAGAGAACTATAAAATCAAGGTAGGGTTTGATTATACACGTGTTAAATCCCTTTCTTCTGAAGCTCGTGAAAAATTAATTAAAATTAAGCCCCATACCATTGGTCAGGCATCAAGAATTAGTGGAGTATCACCGGCAGATATTTCAGTTTTAATGGTTTACCTTGGTAAATAATTTATGCAGCAATTAGATAACTGTCCTATTTGTAATCACACTGAATTTATCCAGTTCCTTAAGGTTAGGGATTATTTTCTATCGCATGAAGAATTTCAATTAGTTTCATGTAAAAAATGTTCCTTTGTTTTTACAAACCCTCGCCCATCTGAGCAAGAAATATATCGCTATTATGAAACTGAAGAATATTTATCTCACAGTAACCGCCGGAAAACACTATTTGATCATATATATTTTCAGGTTAAAAAACTAAACCTTAGGTCAAAGTTAAGTACCATTAGAAAATATTATCCACAGCCAGAAAACATTTTGGATTATGGCTGTGGTACAGGCTCTTTTGTTGAATACTGTAATAAAAACAACATTCAAACGGATGGCCTCGAACCTTCCCTTCAGGCATCAGCTATCGCAAAAAGTACAAATCATAAATTTAATGCTAACATTTGTTCTAAACTTGATCAATTACCAGCGGCTAAGAATTATGATGTTATTACACTTTGGCATGTATTAGAGCATATTCATAAATTAAATGAAACTTTTACCAAATTAAAAGATAGATTATCGCCTGATGGATTGTTAATTATAGCGCTTCCCAATCATAATTCTTATGACCGTAAGCATTTTAGGAAGTACTGGGCCGGTTATGATGTACCTCGACATCTTTATCATTTTGATCAAAAGACATTTCGACTTTTTGCTAAAAAACATGGTATGGATATTAAAGCGGTACATCCCATGTATTTTGATGCATTTTATATTTCAATGTTGAGTTTGAAATATATTGATCAGAAAAACCATTATGCAAGCTCATTGCTTACAGGTTTAAAATCAAACTTATATGGTCGCCGTAACGATCAGGATTATTCAAGTCTTATTTATGTATTAGCCAAATGAAATTGATATCTCTATTTCCAAAAATTTTTTTATTGATAATTTTATTATACACTTTTTCTCAATGTGCTAGTAGAGGCATTATAACCGGTGGACCAAAAGATACAATACCTCCTACTTTGGTATACTCAATTCCAAAGCATCAAACCACAGATTGGAAAGCAGAAGAATTTGCTTTTGTTTTTGACGAAGTAATCCAACTAAATAATATTCGTGAACAATTAATTATTACGCCAAGAATAGATTTTGAATACGATTATAAATATCGTAAGAAATCACTCACATTAGATTTCAATGGCAATTTTGCTGATAGCACCACTTACACGTTTAATTTCAGAGAAACAATAGAAGATATTACAGAAGGAAATCCAAGTACTTTTACAACCTTCACATTTAGCACGACTACGTTCTTAGACAGTTTATCAATCGAAGGAAGAACGTTTGATTTGTTGTCTCAGGACACGTTGAAAAATGTTACAATAGGTATGTATCAGTCTAATGACACCATAAATACATTAGATGTCCAACCCTACTATTTTACTAAAAGTGATGAAGAAGGATTTTACAAAATAGAAAATATAAGGAATGGTAAATATTTAATCATGGCCTTTCAAGACGGGAATAGTAATTTAATTCCCGATACCGAAAGTGAAAAATTTGCCTTTGTAGCCGATACTGTTCAACTGGATTCATCATTTTCCGATATTGATTTCTATTTGGTACAACAAGATCTTCGAGAACTTAGAAATACTAATGCATCTACTTCAGGTACCTATTTTCATATAAACTTTAACAAATTTATTGAATCCTTTTCAGTAACCAACCTGGGAACTGAAGACTCCCTAAATGCTCAATTGACTAATGATAATAGAACCATTAGAATTTTTCCAACACTACAGATTATAGATAGCTTACCGGTGTTCTTTAGTGTTGTAGATACCGTTGGATATGAATTGGAGGATACCGTTTATATCAATTTTCGTGAGTCCAGCCGAAAAGCAGCTGACTTTACTTTATCTGCTACACCTTCCAAAAACGATGGCATCACGAAAACCCAACACTTCGAATTTGATTTTAATAAACCGGTAGTACGTTATAATATTGATTCCATATACTTTCGTTATGACAGTACCCGACTAGATACTTTTAAAATAAAAGGATTTAAATGGTCAGATCATGCCCAACTTCTGCAATTTGAGTCTGAAATAAACCCTGCGGTGCTTGATACCCTTGAAGCACAAAAACAAAAATATATATCAGCTGTACGAGATAGTCTCGCTCAATTACAACAAGCTGATACCATGTCCGATGATTCACCAAACTTATTATCCAAAGGTAAACAGACGGTATCTTCCTCTAAATCTGAAAAGAAAATTGTGACGGGATTTCATTTACATATTGGCTCCCAGGCTTTTATTTCAGCTGATAGAGATACACTTTCTGCAATAGATTTCTCATATAATATTCTAAATACCGCAGATTATGGAACCATAAATGGACAGGTCACCTCCGATCACTCTTCTTTTCAAATTCAACTTTTAAACAATAAAAACGCAATCGTAGCGGAAATAAAAAATCAAAAGGATTACCAATTTGTTAAAGTTAAACCCGGAAATTATAAGATACGTGTTCTTATTGATAATGATAATAACGGTACCTGGGATGCAGGTGATTATTTCAAACGTCAAATGCCAGAAGATGTATACTACTTTCCTGAAGAATTAACCATCCGTGCTAATTGGGAATTAAATAAAATAGATTTGTCATTTTGATGTGCATAACTTACAAAACAGCTGTTGATAACTTCATTGAATTGAACCATAGAAGCTATTGATAACCAAATCCATTACCTTACTAATATGACTGTATATAAATTCGTAATTATGAACATATTCAAACACATCCAATTGAAAAAAGTTATTCATACAACAGTTATACACAAAACCACAAAAGCATTTATAAAAATCTGATAACCAATAAATTAAGTGTAATAAACTATGTGGATAAAAATCATTTAATTCAGTTATCTATCCACAAACGACATTATCAAAATTATATTTCATTATTTTTCCACCAATCCACATGCTAATACCTAATAATATATTTTATTTAATAAATTATTATTCTATTCTATGTTCTGTTAATTGTGAATAAATGATTACACGATTCAAATTTTCCCTAACCACAATTTTATTTATTGTAATAATACAGTTGTCGCTGAACGCCCAAAATCATAGTAATATTGATTTAGCCAATCAGTACTATGAACAGGGTGAAATTGATAAAGCCATAGAAATTTATGAACAACTGGCACGCAATCCCAAAAACATACCACTCATTCATCAAAACTATTTTAGCATACTAATTAATAATGGCAGATACGAAGAGGCGGAAGATTATATTAAAAAGCTGATTAAAAGGAATCCTGAAAACTTATTTTACCAGGTAGACAGGGGGCTAATATTTATAAGCCAAAATGAAAAAGAGAAAGAAAAGGACTATTTCAATACGTTCATTGAAAAACATAGTGATGACAACTATCAGGTAAGCGCACTGGCTCAATACATGGCACGCAAAAGGCTGTATGAATATGCGTTGCAAATGTATCTGGAGAGCAGGAAGAACTCTGGTTCCCCGGATGCTTATGCTTTACAGCTTGCTAACATCTATCGTGTTCTAAATCAAAAAGACAAGATGATCATGGAATATTTGCTCTACGTTCAGGAGCATCCTTCCAGTTTGCCATCAATTAAAAATATTTTGCAGAACTATCTTGAAAATGAAGAAGATCTCGAATCATTCGAGGCATTACTGATAGATAAATTACAAAAAGATCCCAATCAACCGCTTTATCAGGATTTGCTTATTTGGGTCAATGTACAGCAACATGATTTTTACGGGGCCTTTATTCAGGCCAGGGCTTATGACAAGAAAAATAATCTGGCAGGCTCGGGAATGATAGAATTAGGCCAAATAGCATTAGAAAACAATGATTACAACAACGCGATAAGAATATATAATTATGTAATTGATAATTACGAAGGTACATCAAACTATCAAATTGCCAGACGCCTGGTAATCATGGCCAGGGAAGAAAAGGTTAAAAATACCTATCCTGTTGATACAGAAGATATAAAAACACTGATCAATGACTATGATCAATTGATCAATGAAGTCGGATTAAACCAGTTTACGGTTGAAGCTTTGAGAAATAAGGCGCTTCTTCATGCGTTTTATCTTAACGAGCACCAAAAGGCAATTAGTATTCTCGGGCAGATCATAAAATATCCAAGGATGAGAAAAGATATTATCGATCGATCAAAACTCGATTTGGGTGATATATACTTATTGATTGGCCAGCCCTGGGAATCTACTTTACTTTATTCACAGGTAGAAAAATCCAACAAAGCTTCGGTTATTGGTTATGAGGCGAAATTGAGAAATGCCAAATTATCATACTACAAAGGTGATTTTGCACTAGCCCAGGATCATCTGGATATTTTAAAAGAGGCCACAACCCGTGAAATATCTAATGATGCTATGAAGTTAAGCATGCTGATAAAGGATAACACAGCACTGGATACGACAGATGTTCCCATGCAATTGTATGCCTCAATCGATTTACTTTTATTTCAAAATAAATACGACCAGGCTTTACAAAAACTCGATAGCTTTCAAAACCGGTATAGGAATCACAGCCTTGTTGACGAAGTACTTTGGCAAAAATCTCAAATATATCTTCAGTTGGGCAAATTTGAAGAAGCCGCCAGTAATCTACAACAACTGGATGAAGGATATAGCTATGATATTTTAGGTGATGATGCCTTTTTTACCCTGGGGAAAATATATCAGGATTATATGGACGAGCCCGATAAAGCAATGCAAATTTTCAGGGAGTTTCTGGAAAAATATCCAGGATCGGTGTATACCTCAGAAGCCAGAAAAAGGTTTCGTCAATTGAGAGGGGATTTTAATAATTGATAAAACCTTTACCAACCACTGCACTTTTATGAAAACCATAATTTATTTTTTTTTACTCGCTTCAATCTTGATTTTTATAATATCATGCGAAAATAAAGAATCAAAACCGCTTACTGCCTATGACTCTATTTCCATTGCACAACACTATCTGGCATTAAATTTTGAAAAATCCGAAGTTGATTCGCTGCAAGAGAACCTCAAAAACTATCGAAAAAATTATTTAGACCTAAGAGAAGATACACTTAAAAATAGTGTTCCACCTTCATTATACTTCATCCCGGGTTTACCCAATAAAGACATAAGCCAAAACAAAAGACCTTTCAGGCCACAACTAACCTTTTGCTCTCTTCCCGATAATAAAGAAGAACTTGCTTTTTACACCGTTGCGCAATTGGCATATCTTATAAAACAGAAAGAAGTAACTTCAGTGGAATTAACCTGGCTTTTTCTGGACCGGTTAAAAAAATATGGTGACACGCTCCAATGTGTCATTACATTAACCGACTCCATGGCTTTGGCACAGGCCAGAAGAGCTGATGATGAATTATCAAGAGGTATATGGAGAGGTCCTTTGCATGGCATACCTTATGGCGCCAAAGATTTGTTGGCAGCGCCGCCATATAAAACTACGTGGGGGGCTAAACCTTTCAGTGACCAAATTCTAAACGAAAAAGCAACGGTGGTAAGAAAATTAGAAGAGGCAGGCGCTGTATTAGTAGCCAAACTAACCTTGGGAGCCCTGGCCTGGGGCGATGTATGGTATGGCGGAGTAACTAAAAACCCGTGGAACATGCAACAGGGATCGAGCGGATCATCAGCTGGATCAGCCTCGGCTACCTCGGCAGGTCTTGTACCTTTTGCAATAGGTACTGAAACCTGGGGTTCCATTGTATCGCCATCGACCAGATGTGGTGTTACCGGATTGAGACCATCTTTTGGAAGCGTTAGTAGATATGGCGCCATGGCCCTGAGTTGGAGCATGGATAAAATCGGGCCGATCTGTCGATCGGCATATGACTGCGCAATAGTGTATAATGTAATCCGTGGAAAAGATGAAAAAGACAAAAGTGTTGTCGAAAAATATTTTTTTGAAGTTCCCGGATCAGAAATCCCCTATTTAAAAGTTGGGTATGCTAAAAATCTATTTGAAGCGAGCAAGAGCAGAAATGATTCAATTGCACTGGCCGTTTTAAAAGAATCAGGGATAATGATGGATTCGGTATCATTACCCTCTGATATCCCATTGGATGCATTGAGTTTGATATTATCAGCAGAAGCAGCAGCAGCTTTTGATTTACTGACCCGTAGCAATATTGATAGTACTCTGGTGAGGCAGATTAAAAATGCATGGCCCAATGTATTTCGTTCCGCCCGCTTTATACCCGCTCTAGAATATATTCAAGCCAATCGCTGGAGAACACTTTTAATTCAACACTGGAAAAACCTTTTTGAGAATTACGATGTGATAATTGCACCTAGTTTCGGCGGTAATCAGTTATTGTCCACCAATCTGTCCGGTCATCCGTGTGTAGTGGTTCCAAATGGTTTTAATGAAAACGGATCTCCAACCAGTATAAGTTTCATTTCCGCTCTTCACGATGAAGGAAGCGCCCTGGCTTTAGCTCAATTTTATCAGGAACGGACCGGATGGGATGCGGAAATACCGCCTTTTTTTAGGCCATAACGGTATATCCAAGCGATATAATTGATGTTTTATAATGAAATGTTGATTTCTTTATCTAATTTTAAACGTATGCTATACACTTTTATGTAAGCATACCTGAAAATAAGACATTCTAGATATCGATGTTTTAAATGACAACGCAATCGAAAGTCAACAATATATTTTATAAGGAAGGTCAAAAACTCTTGGTAGCCGTTGATTGCATCGTTTTCGGATTCAATCGGGGTAAGTTGAAACTTTTGATCATGGAAAGGAAAATAGAACCGCAAAAAGGAAAGTGGTCTTTGATAGGCGGTTTTGTGCAAAAAGATGAATCACTGGACCAGGCAGCTTACCGTATTCTTCAGGCCTGTACAGGAATTCACGATATGCATCTTGATCAACTTTATGCTTTTGGTGAGGTGGACAGGGATACCGGAGGAAGAGTGGTATCGGTTGCATACTATTCCCTGATCAACCTCGAATTATTCGAGCAGGAATTGCTGAAAGAATACAATGCGAAATGGATCAATATTGATGATATTCCCGAACTTGCTCTCGATCATAACAAAATGGCAAATAGTGCCCTCGAAGCATTGCAAAAACAAGCAAGTATTAAACCCATCGGATTTGAGTTATTACCGGAGAAATTCACACTACCTCAACTCCAGCTACTATATGAAGCCATTTACAATAGGAAAATGGATAAAAGAAATTTTCAAAAGAAGATCCTTAAAAATGATTTACTGATCAAACTTGATGAAAAAGACAAAAGTACCTCGAAAAAAGGCGCCTATCTTTACCGTTTTGATTTAGATAAATATAGTAAGATAAAAAGCAACGAGGACTCATTCTATATTAAAGTCTAAATCAAAAATACAAACAATTCCATAGTACCATCGGTTCAATACCCGAACACAACTACTATGGTTTACCAAATCAAAAGCGCTCAAATACTTCCTCTTGGCCTTGAAGAATGCTGGGAATTCTTCTCGAACCCCGCCAACTTAAAAATCATTACCCCGGAAAGCATGGGTTTTGAAATTTTATCAGGGGCTGAACAACCCATGTACCCCGGACAGATCATTCAATATCATGTTAGTCCGATATTTGGTTTAAAGCTGAATTGGGTTACGGAAATAAAACACGTTGACCCACTAAAAATGTTTGTCGACGAACAAAGATACGGTCCCTATGCCATGTGGCATCATAAGCATTTTTTCAAACCCATAGAGGGTGGCGTGGAAACGACAGACCTTGTACATTATAAGTTGCCTTTAGGAATTTTGGGTAGAATGGCCCATCCTTTCCTGGTCAAACCTAAAATTGAAGAAATATTTAAGTACAGGTCCCAAAAACTCAATGAACTCTTTCCAAAAAAGAAAGACGTAGTTGTATGAACTACATAACCCTCAGGCTAATATTAGGTGATCAGCTTAATTACCAACACCATTGGTACAAGAAAAACAATGATGACGTTCTGTATGTCATGATGGAAGTCCGGCAGGAAACCGATTACGTAAAACATCATATACAGAAAGTCCTGGCCTTCTTCGCATCAATGAGGCATTTTGCCAATCACCTTAGTGAGAAGGGTCATCATGTAAAATATTTATCCATAAATGATAAAGACAACCTGCAAAGTATATCTGACAACATTAATGATTTAATACAAAAGCATAAGATCCAGAAATTTGAATATCAATTACCCGATGAATACCGGTTGGATGAACAATTGCATGAGTTTTCCGGGAAACTGCCAATTGAATTCGAAGCGGTAGATACCGACCATTTTTTAACCTCCCGGTACACGCTCAGCAGGTTTTTTAAGAATAGAAAAAAAATGATCATGGAGTCTTTTTACAGGCAAATGCGTAAAGACACCGGGATTTTAATGAACAACAATAAGCCGGAAAAAGAAAAATGGAATTTTGACACATCGAATCGAAAAAAGTGGAAAGGTGAGGTAGAACTTCCCGAATGGCCGGTAAAAACCAAAAATTTTTCCGATATAAAAAAAGAAATAGAGGCATCAGGTATTACCACATTTGGAAATGCTGATGCCGATAAAGTACATTGGCCTACCTCCAGGGATGAGGCGTTCAAAATATTGAATCAGTTCTGCGATAAAACCCTTCCATATTTCGGCGCTTATCAGGATGCCATGACCGAAAAATCCCCTATACTTTTTCATTCTATGCTTTCCTTTGCATTGAATACTAAAATGCTTCATCCATTGGAAGTGGTTAAAAAAGTGGAAAAGGCTTATTACGAAAACGAAAATGTGGACATTGCCCAGGCAGAGGGATTTATCAGGCAAATCATAGGTTGGCGTGAATTCATGAGAGGGATTTATTGGAAAGAAATGCCGGACTATGCCAATACAAACTTTTTCAATCACAAACGAAAGCTTCCTTCATGGTACTGGAATGGCAAAACCAAAATGAACTGCCTGAAGCATGCCATCGGTCAATCTCTCGATACCGCGTATGCTCATCACATTCAACGACTTATGGTTACTGGAAACTTTGCTTTGTTGGCTGAAATCAATCCCGATGAAGTGGACCAATGGTATCTTGGAATTTATGCTGATGCGATTGAATGGGTAGAGATCACCAATACACGTGGCATGAGTCAGTATGCTGATGGGGGAATTGTGGGCACCAAGCCCTATATTTCTTCTGCCAGCTATATTCATAAAATGAGCGATTATTGTGAAGGATGTTACTACAAGCATAGTAAAAAAACCGGTGAAAAATCTTGTCCGTTCAACACTCTTTACTGGCACTTTCTGGATCATCACCGCGATAAACTTGAGGATAATCAACGAATGCGCATGATGTATAATGTATGGGACAAACGTAAACCGGAAGATAAGAACAAGATTTTGGAGCAGGCGCGTAAATATCTGGATGATATAGAAAATTTATAATAGTCCTACTTTGTCAAGTT
>DNTA01000303.1 GCA_003500135.1 Cytophagales bacterium
CACAGGCTTTCTGTACAATACGGGCCCTATCCTCATCACTATATTTAGGTTTGGCCCCACGGCCTGGCTTGTCCATGAGCCCCTGTATTCCTATATCTAAAAACCGGCCTTTCCATTTCGCTACCGCTTCCCGACCGATAGATAATTCCTTTTGTACTTGGTCATAACTCTTTCCTTGGTATAAGCCCAGGATAATCCTTGATCGTATCACATATCGATAATCTAATTTATTCGAGCGTGACATACTTGTGAGTTCCTGAAGTTCTTGCCCTTTCAGGATAATCGGTTTAGCTTTTCTTG
This sequence comes from Cytophagales bacterium, assembly GCA_003500135.1. Classification (GTDB taxonomy): domain Bacteria; phylum Bacteroidota; class Bacteroidia; order Cytophagales; family Cyclobacteriaceae; genus UBA10427. The sequence goes on from DNTA01000303.1 coordinate 301, forward strand.
CCATACCCAAAGATAGAAAGAATTACGTATAATAAGTTCGTTTATATATAATTCTTTACACTAGTAGCTAAAATCGTAATGCCTTTTGGCGTGTTGGCTATAATATCACTCATAGCAATAGGATGGTATCAAAACACTTTGAACATTACCTGGCATATTTTACCCATTTTACTACTATATCCATTCTGGGGGATCATACAACAATTTCTAGTCATTGGATTAATAGCCGGCAATCTTAATGATTTGAAATCAGTTAAAGTTTCCAATTATGTAATAATACTCTTAACAGCTTTATTGTTTGGCGCCATTCATGCTCCTTATTGGTGGTTAGTAATTGGAACATTCGTATTGGCCTTATTTTATGGATTTGTATATCTGAAGGCGAGAAATATCTATGTACTTGGTATATTTCATGGCTGGTTGGGAGCATTATTTTTTTACACTATAGTGAACAGAGATCCTTTTGTCGAGGTATTCGGTCGATATTTTGAATAGCATTCTCGCCATGTGGTTCTCCCGCATAAGACGCTTAGGAACATATGCTACCTCTCTAAATATTTCCTTTACTAGTCTTATTAATGTTATATAATCAGCTATACCTTCAATTCAAGCTGAAAAGAAAGCAATCCCGTTTCCGGTCGTAGGGTAAGCGCCATCTGTCCTGCGACCAATCATCGAATAGGCATCCACTCGGCACACAATTATAAAAGGGGAATTGATAGTTCCTTACGATGCTTTTTAAGCCACAGGCAACCATACGCTCTACCCCAACATAGAGCAGGCGCCCTCCTCCATTTTAGGTCACAGGGGACGCTACGACCAGGGCTTATTTTTGATTTTTACAAAATGCTATCCAGTTTGCCAAAAAAAGCGCTTTCAGCTTCTTGACTCCGCAGGGAGTTCAGACTTTAACTTTGAGCCCCTGAACTTTTGAACCTCTGAGCCCATAAACGACATTCTCGAACATTGAACTTTACTTGAAACTGTCACCCTGAACCCTTGAACTCATGAACCCTTGAACTTGGATAGTGTAGGGAACAGAGGCTTCATTCATCTGACATAATTGCCATTCATCCGAAAAATAGCCACTTACGTGAAAAAAACCGAAAAGTAATAATCATTTCCACTATATTCAAAAAACACTTTAAACAAATTAATCCATGAGAACTATACAAACATTACTACTTACATGTATTACGCTAATCGCATTCAACGCCTATGCGCAGGATGTGGACGAAATTATTGCCAACTATTTTGAAAATACAGGCGGATTAGAAAATTGGGAAAATTTAGAGGGAATGAAAATTGTGGCCAAAGTACCTCAGGGCGGAATGGAAATTCCTATTGAAATCGTACAGATGACGGGAGGAAAGCAATATACAAAAGTGATTGTCCAGGGTCAGGAGGTTATGCAGGGCGTTTTCGATGGTGAGGTTATGTGGAGTACTAACTTCCAAACCATGAAAGCTGAAAAATCTGATGCTGAAAGCACGGAAATGATGAAGCTGAATGCCAATGACTTTCCAAGTGAATTTATTGACTACAAAGAAAAGGGTTACACACTCGAATTGATGGGAACGGAGTCTTTTGAAGGTACAGAAACCTACAAATTAAAACTGACCAAAGAGCCTGTAACCATCGATGGCGAACAAGTAGAGGACGTGACTTACTACTACTTCGATACCGAAGCCTTTGTGCCCATTGCCCAGGAATCGGAAATGAAAATGGGCCCGCAAAAGGGAGCGATCTCTCAAATTAAAATGAGCGATTACCAGGAAGTGGATGGTCTATATGTGCCTTTTTCAATGACCCAGGGGGTTAAAGATGGCGCTTCACAACCAATTATTATTGAATCAATAGAGTTAAATCCTGAAATAGACGACAGCGTATTTGCATTTCCAACCGAATAAAAAAAATTTATGAAAAAATCATTGATTCTGGGAGGCCTTTTAGTTTTGGCCTCTTTTTCGTTCGCACAGGAAATAGTGCTCTCCGGAGATGAAATTTTCGGGGATATGAAAGCACGGCAGATCGGTCCAGCCCTTATGAGCGGTAGAATAACCGACCTTGAGGCACATCCGGTAAACGACCGCATCATTTATGCGGGTACAGCCGGTGGTGGGGTATGGAAATCCAATAATGGTGGCGCTTCTTTTACACCAATCTTTGATGATTATATTCAATCAATAGGCGCTGTGGCAGTTGATCCTACTGACCCTGACAATACTGTTTGGGTCGGCACGGGTGAGATATGGACACGCAATAGTACGTCCATCGGAGATGGCCTTTACAAATCGATCGATGGTGGGGTAAACTGGAGTAAAATAGGGCTGGAGAATTCTGAGCGCATTAGCGCTATCGAAATTCACCCGGAAGATGGCAATACTCTCTATGTCGGCTCTATGGGTACACTTTGGGGGCCCAATGAAGAGCGCGGTGTATATAAAACCTCTGACGGTGGCGCTACATGGGAACGCATATTATATGTGGATGAAAATACAGGATGCAGCGACCTTGTCATGGATCCCAAAAATCCGGATATATTATATGCCGCAATGTGGGAATACCGTCGTACGGCATGGTCGTTCAGTTCGGGAGGTAATCAAAGCGCCCTCTATAAATCTACCGATGGTGGGGCCAACTGGGAGAAGATCCACAATGGATTTCCGGAGGGGCAACTGGGAAGGATCGCCATTGGTGTAGCGCCAAGTAATCCTGATATTCTTTATTGCGTACTGGAGTCCGAAGAAGATAAAGATAAAGGATTGTATAGGTCGGAAGATGCTGGCGCTTCATGGTCACACCTCAATAATGATTTTGGCCTCGTAGTGCGCCCGTTTTATTTTTCCCGAATAGTGGTTGATCCAAAAGATCCAAACGTTGTGGTAAAAGGAGGGTTGTTTGGTTCAATTAGCCGCGATGGGGGAAAAACCTTTAAAAACCTGGGCAATATGCACGCCGATATTCATGATATTGTTTTTGATATCAAAAATTCCGACAGGATGTATGTGGCTACCGACGGGGGTGTGTATCGTACCTGGGATGGAGGCACAACCATGGAAATTGTCGCCAATATACCAGTATCACAATTCTATCACATCAGTGTAGACAATGAAACCCCTTATAATATTTATGGCGGTCTTCAGGATAACGGCAGTTGGTACGGTCCATCACGTTCCCCGGGGGGCATAGAAGCACGCGACTGGAATGTCGTTGGTGTAGGTGACGGTTTCAGGGTGCTAAGGCATCGCACCAAAAGGGTGTTGTACTCCGAAATGCAAGGCGCTGAAAATATCTGGCGGTACGATATGGACAAAAACCAGAATAAATCGATCCAGCCATTGCCAGTTAAAGGTGATCCAAAATTACGATTCAATTGGAACGCCCCAATGGAGTTAAGCCCTTCTAATCCCGACCGCTTGTATGTAGGAAGCCAGTTCGTACATGTATCGGACGATATGGGTAACTCGTGGAGGAAAATATCACCCGACTTGACCACTAACGATCCTGCAAAACAACAGCAGGAAGCGTCAGGAGGATTATCGGTGGATAATTCAGGGGCTGAAAACCACTGCACAATATTCACCATAGCCGAGTCTCCTGTAAATCCCGATGTGATATGGGCCGGTACTGACGACGGAAATGTACAGGTAACCCGTGATGGCGGAAAGACCTGGCAAAATACGACCCCGAATATTGAAGGCTTACCAAAAAATACATGGTGTTACCATATCGAAGCCAGTGTGCACGGCGAGGGTACTGCATACGCCGTTTTTGATGGGCATACGCAAAATGATATGAATACCTATGTATATAAAACCACTGATTTCGGACAAAACTGGAAGTCGATTGTAACTGAAGATATCTATGGTTTCGCAAGAAATATTCAGGAAGACTATGAAAAGGAAGACCTCTTGTTTTTAGGTACTGAAGCCGGGTTGTATATCACAATCAATGGAGGTAAAAACTGGAGCAAATTCACCAATAATATGCCGAGTACAGCAGTACATTACATTGAGCTTCAAAAGCAAACCTCAGATATTGTAGTGGGTACTCACGGTCGCGGTATTATCATTATTGATGATATTAGCCCACTCCGGGAAATTGACCAGGAAGTACTGGCTAAAGATGTTCATTTCTTTCAAACAAAACCGGCAATGTTCGTCGAGGAAAATGGATTTGGAGGTACAAGTACTGAGATGGAATATGTAGGTCCTAACCCGAGTCGGTCGGCCAAAATCATGTACTACCTCAAAAAGCGGCATATTTTTGGTAAAATGACTATGAGCGTGCTCGATGATGAGGGCAACGAACTGATTGAACTGGCACCAGGTAAGTCTAAAGGGATCAATATCGTCACCTGGAATGGCCGAATCAAGCAACCCAAAACGGCAAAAGGGAAAACTTTTAGCTATGGTGGATTCACGTCTCCAAGAGTGCCGGCGGGAACCTATAAGGTGGTAATGACCAAAGGCAAAGAAACGTATGAGACCCAGGTAACCTTTGAGAACGATCCCAACTCAGTCATTACAACAGCGGAGCGCAAATCCAATCATGAAACAACAATGAAGTTGTACGACATGAGCCAGGATTTGGCTTACCTCGTGTATCAGATTGATGAGTTTATGGCAAAGTTGGACGAAATTAGTAAAACAACGGGCGACTCAAAAGTAGTGCAGGCTACTAGTGATCAGTTGAATACACTAAAAGAAAAGCTGGTGATCACCACTGGCGACAACTATGTAGGCTCCGCTGAGCCGCAGCTACGTGAAAAACTCGGCAAATTGTATAGTAAAGTCGCTTCTGGTTTTGAAGCGCCCAATGCTTCCGAAATGGAAAACCTGGCGCTTTTGGAAGGGCAGTTCAATGAAGCAATGGCTGAATTTGACAGCATACAAAAAAAGTCTTGGAGTAAAGTACAAAAGGTAATGGCCAAAAATAATATCGCAAATGTGGCCCTTATGGATTTCCCCGAGTTTTTGGAAAAATACAAATAAGACCTGTCAAAAAATCATTCAAAAGAGGTCATCATACAGGTGACCTCTTTTTTATATACCCGACCCTAATAAAGTTCATTCAATCACAATATTTCTCCTAACCAAAACCATTTATGAACTATTAATGAATAATGAAACTCAAGCTGTGGGGATGCCATGACCGAAGTATATGGCCCGATGTAACGGAATGTTCAGCTTTTAACCCAACTCCTTGAACGCTGATGTGATATTGACTTCATCTCGTTTCTGATTGTACTAAGCATGTTATAAAAATGCTTCTTTTTCTTTATGGAACCATAATGCACAAGGGATGAATTCACCTTATGAGTAATTTACTATCCTTTTCCTTACCTTTAAACCAACTTGATCGACCTAAAACAAAGAACCATGAAATACTTAATATTCCCGGCCTTACTTTTTTTTCATGTGGCAGGCTATGCCCAGCACACCTACTGCAACCCGATCGATATTGACTATACTTATATGTCACTCCATGCACATAAGGGGGTAGGCTATCGTGCAGGGGCAGATCCCGCAGTGATCAATTTTAATGATGAGTACTATATGTTCGTCACGCGCTCTTTTGGTTACTGGCATTCAACGGATCTGTTGAATTGGACTTTCATAGAGCCGGTAGACTGGTTTTTCAGTGCCAGCAATGCTCCGGGGGCCTACGCCTTTGGTGATAAGATCATCGCACTTGGCGATCCTTCAGCAATTGGCTCGGTAATAGAAACTGACAATCCCAAAGTGGGCGACTGGAAAACCAATTATGCCGTATTGCCCATGTCAGTCTGGGATCCGGCCCTGTTTGTCGACGATGATGACAAAGTGTATTTATACGAGGAGTCGTCCAATAAAAACCCCATTAGAGGGGTAGAGCTCGATCCCGATAATATGTTCCTGCCCAAAACCGAGCAGGTCGATTTTTTTACACTCGATCCCGAAAAACACGGGTGGGAGCGCTTCGGACAAAACCACCAATCTGACCTTACCCCCTATATGGAAGGGGCCTGGATGACCAAACACAATGACACCTACTACCTGCAATACGCAGCGCCCGGTACCCAGTGGAATGTGTATGCCGATGGGGTGTATACTTCCGATAAACCACTTGGGCCATTTACCTATGCCCCGTATAATCCCGTTTCTTATAAGCCGGGAGGCTTTTTGTCAGGAGCAGGGCACGGTAGCACTGTACGTACCGGCAGTGGTGGCTACTGGCACTTTGCAACAATGTTGATTTCGGTAAATTATAAATACGAACGTCGCATTGGCATGTTCCCTGCCGGCTTTGAAGATGATGGACAAATGTATGTCAATAATGCATATGGCGATTACCCTCACTACGGGCCTGATACAACGGTAGAAGATCATAAAAACAGGTTTACCGGCTGGATGTTGTTGTCAAAAGGTAAAAAAGTAAAAACCAATTCGGCGCTTCAGGAAAAAATCCATAAGACGGTGGATGTATCCGATGAGAACAAGCAACAACTGGAGGAGGATGATTATTCCATTCAAAACATTGCCGATGAGAATATCAGGACCTTTTGGACGGCAGAAAATAATTCCGATTCGATTTATTTTGAAATGGACCTGGGCAGTGAAATGCTAGTCAATGCGATTCAGATCAATTTCATGGACTTCAATTCAAAAATATTTGGCCGTAAGGAAGGACTGACCCAACAATTTGTAATCGAAGTATCCAATGACGGTGTAACCTGGAAAACCCTCATTGATTGCTCTGAAGCTACCGATGACCGGCCGAATTTTTACCATGAGTTGGGGAGTCCCATAAAATCACGATATATTAAATTCAGGAATGTTTCATTCCACAATCAATATCTTTCTATTGCCGAATTCAGGGTATTTGGAAAAGGAGGAGGAAAAGCTCCCAAATCACCAAAGGATTTTGTTGTTGAACGGCAAACGGACCTCAGAAATGCCAATGTATCGTGGCGAAGCGAAAAAAACGCGATGGGATATGTGCTATACTGGGGCATCAGGCCCGATAGACTTAATAATTCAGTTATGATCTACCAGGGCAACAGCTATGAAATTCGGGCTTTAAATGTAGATCAGAATTACTTTTATGCAGTAGAGTCCTTCAATGAAAATGGTATTTCGAAGAAAACGAATATATTGAGTGATTAACTGACTTAATTGCTTAAATCGATAACCTATGGTGGAAGAACCCAGAATAAAAACCTTATCCACTATTCGATTAATCGGTCATAATCGGCGTATGTCGGTGGCCAACAATCAAACAAAAGGAGCTTTGGCAATCCTTTATGCCGCAGAAAGGAACGATCAGGCACTCGATCGATAACCACCTGTATTCCCTTGAAGTGTACGACAGTATCGATTATTTCAGGTCCTTCGACCCCACAAAAGAATTTGATAAATGGGCAGCCATAGCCGTCAGTGAATTTACTTCTGTGCCTGAAGACATGGCCGTGCTCCTGCTGCCCGAAGGCCGTTATGCCGTGTTTTCCTACAAGGGAAAAGCCAGTGATGCCCCACAGGTTTACCAGTATATTTACGGGGAATGGCTACCCAAATCGGAGTATGAACTCGACGACCGCCCACACTTTGCCCTTATGGGAGAGCGCTATAAAGGCGACGACCCTGATTCCGAAGAAGAGATATGGATCCCGGTGAGGTGAGGTGCTACAGGTATTCAAGGTGATTATCCTGTAAATTATTCGATTACAACATTTATTTTCATTTAAAACCAATATATTACTTTCACTAACCGAATCACCTCTGTATGAAATCCCTTTCCCCCAACCCGGAATGGTTTGAAGGAGTTCACGACTTTCCTTACAAACCGAATTTTGTTGATTTTAACGGATTGAAAATGCACTATATCGACGAAGGCAGTGGCGAAACGGTTCTGGCGCTTCATGGTGAACCGACCTGGTGCTATCTTTATCGTAAGTTTATACCTGTTTTGCAAAATTTCCGGTTCATCGCTCCTGATTTTATTGGCTTTGGTAAATCTGACAAACTGGTCAACTGGCGCGACTATTCTTTTAGTTTTCATCTGCAGACATTGGAGCATTTTGTCGATACTTTAAAGCTCTGCGATATTACCCTGGTGGTTCAGGATTGGGGAGGGCTGCTTGGCCTCAGTTTGCTAGGCGCCCGTCCGGAACTGATCAAACGAGTGGTGATTATGAATACATTTTTGCCAAAGGGTAAGAAGCTGCCCCTACCTTTTAAGATCTGGCAGGCCTTCGCCCGATACCACCCTTCCGTGCCCATAGGGCTTATTATGAAAATCGGCACGCATAACAAGCTGCCAAAAGAGGTTTTGAATGCCTATAAAGCGCCTTTTTCCGATAGAAAACATAAAACCGGGGCCAAAGCTTTTCCGGCTATGGTACCCGGCCGTCCTGATCAGGATGGCGTGGCACAGATGATACGGGCAAGGGAGGTGTTATCGAAATGGGATAAACCGGCGCTGGTCATGTTTTCGGATAAAGATCCGATCATGAGCGGGATGGAGCATTTTTTCTACCACCTCATTCCCGACGAGGTTTTAACCAAAGTTGAAATTAAAAATGCCGGTCATTTTCTGCAGGAAGAAAAAGGAGCAGAGATCGCCGGGCATATTAAAGGGTTTATGACCGTTAATCAGTCAAATGGTTGACGGCGGTTTTTTATCACCACAATAAAAGAAAATGACAAATAAATACCAATACAATTTTCTGTACGTTGAATACAAGTAGTACCAAATTGTCATAATCATGGTTAGGCCTATTTTTATCTGCATTTTAATTTTATTGTTTTTATCAGCCAATACCCTAAGTTCATGCTCCCAATCAAAAGAAACGGATTATCGTCTGGTAGGAGGACCCTGTGAAGGCTGTGAAGCCGTATTGGAGTATAGTGAACAGGAGCTTACACCCGTAGATACGCTGCCAGGTTTTAACAAGGAAGGTCAAAAGATTAAAATCAGCGGCACTGTATATGAACGAGATGGAAAAACCCCGGCAGAAGGGGTTATCTTATATTTGTATCATACTAATCAGGAAGGGATTTATGAAGCGGGGGACAACGCAAAAGGATGGGCTGAAAAGCATGGCTACATCCGGGAATGGTTGAAAACCGATGAAGACGGTCAGTATACTTTTTATACCTTAAAACCGGCCGCTTATCCCAGCCGAAGTGAACCTGCGCATATTCACATTATCGTGCTGGAACCCGATGGGCAGTACTACTGGATATCGGGTTATCATTTTGCCGGAGACTCATTACTTACCGAAAAGGAAACCAACCCGAAAAATCCTCGCGGAGGTACATCCGGTTTAATTGATCTGCAAAAAGAAGGTGCATTGTGGGTAGGCCAAAGAGATATTGTATTGGGCAAAAATATTCAGGGCTATCAGCAATAGGTTGTGTTGTATTACTATTGCAGATCACCGTTATTAAAGCTAAACGGTAATAATGATTCCACAGATGGCAGTTCGATAAATGTACCGTCATCCGATTCCATAATTAGGGCTTCCTCAGA
>DNTA01000245.1 GCA_003500135.1 Cytophagales bacterium
CTATAGCAAATGCGGGCTGACTACTTAAATATGAAGACATTACTACTAAATAAAACCTCGGTAGGCGGACAAGGAAGCGGCTTCGAAATCCCGCACTTGCCATAGCCAGGGCCGTTGTGTGGCATTAAAATCGAATGCTAAAAGAGACAATAAAACATATCGTAACATTTGACGCAGAAACGCTTGAACTGCTCACAAATCTGTTTTCGGAAGTTCAGTTGAGAAAAGGGGCAATCTTTGCCAAAAAAGGCGAATATTCAAGGAAAATAGCTTTTGTAAAGTCCGGGGTGCTTCGAGCCTATTACAGCAATGACCAAGCAGAAGAATACAACAAAACTTTCTTTACTGAAAACAACTTCGTTGGGGCTTACTCCGCTCTTATTACCCAAAAAAAAAATCTAATTGACATTGACTGCCTAACGGATTGCAGTTTGTTAGTAGCTACCTATCAAGAGATAACAAAACTCTATGACCAACACCCTCAAGTAGAGCGTTTAGCTCGAATCTTAGCCGAGCAGTTTTTTGTAAGAAAAGAAAAAAGGGAAATAGAACTTGTAACCCTAGAAGCCAAAGAGCGCTATGCCATCTTTCAGCAGGAACATCCGCAACTCGAACAGCTTATTCCCCAATATCACATTGCCTCCTATTTAGGTGTAAGTCCCACCCAGTTGAGCAGGATTCGAGCTCAGAAATAAATATTTCGCACTTCCTGATTCCTTTACATATGTAAATGGAATCTTTTTCAGAAGCCCTGACCTTTGTGCTATCATTTATTATAAAAGTGTCAGATGAAATTATCCAAAAATAAAATCCTGATCACAGGAGCTACGGCAGGTATTGGTGAAGCATTACTCAATAAGTTCCTAAGCCTTGACAATCACGTGATTGCCTTAGGAAGGAATGAAGCAAAGCTCAAAGAATTAGCCCGAAAAGATAAACGGATTATTCCTTTTACCTGTGATATTTCAAAATCAGAAGACCTTGATGAACTCATCATTTTCCTGGAACAGAACCACCCGGATACGAACATACTGATAAACAATGCAGGCATTCAATACAACTACCATTTTGAGGAAGAAGCTCAACTTTTGGGAAAAATTGAACATGAGATCAACGTAAATTTAATAGCCCCACTTAAACTGATCGCGCTATTGCTACCGATACTCAAATTAAACGACAATGCCGCCATTGTCAATGTCTCCTCTGGATTGGGCTTGGTACCTAAGAAACAAGCTCCTGTTTATTGCGGTACGAAAGCCGGTATCCATATTTTTTCCAAATCGTTGCGATATCAATTAGATCACATAAGAGTTTTTGAGATAATCCCTCCTTTAGTGGATACTCAGATGACCGAAGGACGTGGAAAGGGGAAAATCAGCCCGGAACAATTAGTTGATGAGTTTATCGCTGCTTTTAAACGCGATCGTTATGAAATTAATATCGGTAAGGTTAAACTTTTAAAGTTTTTGAACCGATGGCTTCCTTCGCTTGCTGAGAGCATTATGAAAAAAGGAGGAGAATAATGTGGGCCTTACTCAGAATAATGCTGATTCTTGCCGCCTTTTTTGCCTCAACCTTTCTTTTGGCACGCATTCTAGGATTGTTCTCCATTGAAGAGGTCACTTCCTGGCTGGAGCAAGCAAAACAAATTAATCCCGCCTATCTATTTATCGTTGTGGTACTACTTCTGTTCAGCGACCTGTTTATAGCCGTACCTACCCTTACTATCACGATATCTTCGGGCTACTTTCTTGGATTTATTCCCGGCAGCTTTGCGGCCATTGCAGGTATGCTTTTGGCGGGTTTTTTCGGCTATTGGTTAAGCAGAAGATTTGGAGAAGGCATACTGAAAAGAATTGTCAAAGCAGAACATAAGAGAAAAGAAGCCATAAGCAGTTTTGAAAGATACGGAGCGGCTGTGATCTTGCTAAGCCGGGTGTCTCCTATTTTACCAGAAGTATCAGCTTGCATGGCTGGCATTACCGGAATGAGGTTTTCTACGTTTTTTCTGCTATGGTGTGTAAACACCATTCCGTACGCTCTGATTGCATCCTACTCGGGTTCTGTCAGCACATTAAACAATCCCAAGCCAGCCATTTACACGGCCATTGGAATATATGCTTTTCTTTGGCTGGGTTGGTTTTTATTCAAAAGATTTAAAAACTCAAATTAATCTTATAATCATGAAAAAGATAATCGTTTTAATCACCTTATTCACACTTTGTACATTAATGCTTCTTCAGGCACAGGATAAAAAAGTGTTGTTCGTTTTAAGCGCGGAAGACACCCTGCTATTAAAAAAAGGAAAAAAAGAACGCCAAACCGGAGTGTTCCTCAATGAGTTTTACTTTGCCTATCACGCCATTATTTCTGAAGGATATCAGGTCGATTTTGCGACTCCAAACGGCATTAAAGCCACCATAGATCAGGAGAGTTTGGATGATGACTATTGGAAAGAAAACCCGGCTTTGAAGCAACCAGCTATAGACTTTTGGGAAAACAATGACCGATTTGCGAACCCAATGACCCTTAATGAAGCGCTTAAACGGATCGATGACTACATTGGCCTGGTGATCCCTGGTGGGCAGGGCCTGATGGTAGATTTATATTATGATGCCAACACGCCAGTTCTTTTGAAATCATTTGCAGAGAAAAACAAAGCTATAGGTCTTATTTGCCACGCTCCGGCTTTGATCACCAGTATTCCAAAAGAAAACAATCCTTTTGTAGGATATACAGTTAATTCGGTCACCCCTTTTGAAGAATTTTACATTGAAAGGTTTATCATGAAAGGCAAACCAAAAAATCGAAAGATTGCCAAACAATTGAAAAAACTAGGATTAAAATACGAGAAAGGTGGTCCGGGAAAAAGCTTTGCAGTTCGTGATAGAAATCTGGTTACGAGTCAGAATCCTTATTCCGGCTCTGTTTTCAACACAAAGTTTTTGGAGCTGCTTAATGAATATTGATTTTAGCATATGGCTCATTACCAAATAAAATAAGTAAAAACCATTAAAGTATAAAATTAATTTCGGTAAATAAAAAGCAGAGTATCGTTCTGCGTATTAATTGGTGCATTTCAAAAATTCGCTTTTTGGCATTTCACCCCTCTGTTCAATTGAGTTTTGAAAGGTTTCTGGCCTGCGATACGAAGTTTTGAAATGTATCCGTATCCATTCATCTGTGTTTTAAAAAATAATTATTTATGAAAAAGAATTTAAAAATAAAATCATATCACGATTACATCATTAAAGATGGACAATTCATCGGAGAATTTGAAAAAATGTATAAGCATTGTGAGGATCCCTGGATGCAATCAAAACAGCCAAATAAGTATTCTAGGATGGCAGGAATTTTACATATCAAAAATTTTGGCATCAAAAGCGTTTTGGAGTGCGGATGTGGATTAGGTTACTATGCAGACTGGATATTTAAAGAAACCGGTATAATTCCAAAAAGTGTAGATATTTCAGATACCGCTGTAAAAAACGCAAGAAAATTATTTCCTTATTTAGATTTTACAAAGTCTGATATCACAAAAGATTTAATAAAATACAGGGAAATCGATTCAATACTTTTTGCCGAGATTTTATGGTACATACTGCCTGACATTGATGCATTAATTGAAATAATGGAAAAAGAATTCAAGGACAAATATCTAATTATTTTACAGGTCTTTTATAAAGGCTCACAAAAATATGGAAATGAATATTTTACCAGCCTTAATGAACTTACTGAGTATATTCCCTTTAAACTTTTAGGAAGTTGTGAAGCCACACTGGCGAGTGATAGCACTATTGAAACATGTACTATTTATGAGATATAAACTCAATATTAAATCAGGTTAAACGCAATATAATAAACGTCATAATTTTTTGCGTTTATCACAGTAAAATTTTATATTGTCTATTCACCAAATCGAATGGGCTATGCAAAAGCTAAGAGTAAATAATCCTGAGGCAATCAAAAAGGAGATTCAGGCCTATTTAAAAAGTCCTAACGATAGGTTCATCCACCGGCTACATGGCATTTTGCTGATGTTGGAAAGCCCGGACTACAATTGTAATCATGTGGGGGCCTTATTTAACAATTCTCCTCGAACCATTTCAAATTGGGTACATAAAATTAATACGACTGGCAGTATTTCCTCTTTGATAGATGCTCCCCGTCCTGGAAGAAAGGCCCGGCTTACGGCGGACCAGGAAGAGCAAATAAAAAAGGCGCTGTTGAACACACCGGATCATTCGGGCATTGANNGACCCTGATGCCAAAGAGGCTTATAAAAAACTTCAACAAAAACGTAATACAGGTCAATATGAGATCTTTTTCCAAGATGAATGTCGTTTTCAGCGCACCTGTTCTACAACAAGAAGTTGGTATTTGAAAGGCAAGGGGCCTACACTACCTTCTCCTGTGGGTAAGGAAAAGGTGAGCATCGCTGGGGCTGTAAGCCAAGAAACCGGCTCTCTTTTTGTGTTAACCGCATCTACATTTAATGCGGTGTCCCTTAAAAGGTTCTTGCAAAAATTCTTTAAGAAAAGTACCCGAAGGAAAAAGAAAAAAACACTTTTGGTTTTAGATAATGCCCAGTATCACAAAGCTAAGGAGCTCAATGAATACTTAGAAGAGGTCAAGGATAGATTAGGATTACTATTTCTACCACCTTATTGCCCAGACCTTAATCCTATTGAAATGGTATGGCGGGAAATAAAGCGAGAAGTCACTAATTACAGATATTTCCCCTCTCTAACTGAACAAAAACAAAAATTATTACTATTGGGCAAATGCGAAAACGGATCAGAAAACAATTCCCGGACATGGTGCTGATCTCGGCCGGACAAAAAACATATATCGAAGATCTCAAAAA
>DNTA01000010.1 GCA_003500135.1 Cytophagales bacterium
AAATTGGCCTCCGAAGTGTCGAAGCTTTCCATTTGCGCATCAATTACTACCCCGTTGAGCACGTCATAGAGGAAAGAAATCCTGGACATCCACCGTTCCACGCTTTTTTTGGCGCCAAAAGCATGGCGGGAAAACTTTTCCTGAAGTGTGGGATGATCTGGCAAACGAAGCGTTGAACCATCAACTGACAAAACCCTAAACCCCTTCCACTTCTTGTACTTCCATTGAGAATAGAATTGGCTCAAAATCCATAGGTTTAGCCTTTTAAAAACCTTAAAGCATAAAAAAGCACGAGCTTGAGAAAAACTACTCTTGGTGGGGGCCAACCTGCTTTCAGCAAAGAAGCTAATCAAACTAACTGACAATGAGGAGGTTGACTTCTCAATAATGAATAAAACAACCGCCTCGAAAGGCAATTGCCTCACCCGTGAGAATGCATTCAACAAAAGTCTGCTTTTGTTGATAAATTTTTCATCTTTAAGTTTTAACTTGAGTCCATTAATAATTTGAGTTTTAAAACAGCCACTCACTGCTTTTGTAGTGGCTGTTTTCTTGTGTCTAAGATACTAAATTTCAATAACTTATGCCACTAACTAAACGGCATTAAATTTGGGATAAACTGACCTTAATTTTGGCGTTTATCGCAAATCCCCAGCGCTAAAACAGTCATCTCTTTCAATTAAAAGCCAGAAGGCACATTTATTTCAGGTATCTCATAGTGTTCCATACATGTGGTAAGCCCGCATTTTTAACATTTGAAGTGTCAGCGCTCATGATGGCGCTCGTGCTTAGTGCACTTGTCGGGACAAAGTGTATTTTTCCTCCAAGCATTCGTTCAATCATTTCTTTATACTTCCAGAAGCTGTAGTCACTATTCTGTCATTGGTCAATTCACCTATTTCATCCACGCTTTCCAATAACTTTGATTGCTCAACAAGCTTTATGGCGATATCATTTTTATTGTTGAAGGGGGGGGGTGTGAAAAGGTTTATAACCAGTGTACGTTACTTCCAATTCGATAAGGCGCTCCCATAAATTTGTGATTGCAAAATGGCCATGTTCATCTGCTAACGTTAATTTTTCCGGATTTATCACCTTAATGGTAGCGAAGGGAAGTGGTTCATTAGTAGAGGCATCGACTACTGTACCGAGAAAATGGCAACGGCAGGCATGGCGGCATTCGCAGGTATCAACGGCCTGGTTGTTTTGTGCAGTTACTGTGATCTACAGCATAATGAGCCCTTGAATGAATAATAAAACAGCCTATTTTTGCAACATGGTTGCAAAAATAGATAAAGACTGTTTAGGGACTTTAAAATAGCGCTAAAATTATAATTTACGGTATTGGATATTTTGTCCTTCTTTGATGCCAAATTTATGGCAAAACCCGCCTTTTGTTTCTATCACATATTGAGCAGGTTTTTGTGAAGGGATGGCCGCCTGGGAATAGGGTTGCGTGTATTCATGGATCTTCACAATTTCCAAATCGGCATTAACATAAATAATATCAAGCGACATTTTAGTGTTTTTCATCCAGAATGACTGAGGTTGTTCGTAATCGAAAATAAATAGCATGCCTCTGTCATAGGGCATATCACTTCGGTGCATCAGGCCCTGTGCCCTTGAATTTTCATCATCGGCAATTTCTATATCGATTAATTTCAGTGTGTCTTGTTCATTATTCAGGAAAACCAGCTCGCCTTCTCTCAAAAACTGAGGTTCAGCAAGTGATTCATTAGGTACAATACTACGTTTTCCTTTTTTTTCGGGAAATATTTCCACCATAATAAATGCCAGTATGGCTACAGCAATAACGACCAGTCCTATTATTCTTTTCTTTTTCACTATCAAATGCTTTTGAATTTGCTAAATAAGCAAATGCAAAGATATTGGAAAAAAAGAAAGTGGTAAAATTGCGTCAATAAAGGGGCAGCCCCAATTCCTGATAAAGTTCAATATCTGTAGAATCATTATGGTTCCAATAATCAATATATTTCATTGACTTCAGTTCAGCTTTGGTGGTCAGCATTTTTGCATTTTCACCAAATCCAGACCGGAAGCTTTCTTCCCATGAAATAATTTTGAATGGATATGCCTTTTCAAACCTAATTTTTAATGAACGGTCAATTGAAGTGTATGTAATGTTGTATTCCAAATATACCCCCTTTTCAATCAATTCCCCATTTGCTTTTTCGGCGTCCAGGTCATCGTGTGTCAACCTGCTGTATTGGAGAGAAGGGATGAGTTCCATTTTGCCTGTGGGCAAATATTCAGGGTTTATTCGGATCATTGTCCATAATTCATTTTCCAGCCATCCCTTTTTAATATTTTTCTTACCATCGCCTTCGCTTTCAAAATAAGAATTCCATTGTACGGAATAGCCGGATTTATCTTTATTAACCTGTGTAAAAACCTGGCCGCACCATTCCTGCGCTGAAAACGTACATTTCAGGCTTTGTTGGGGCAATTTTTCCGATTGCGCCACTGGGGTAAAAACGGAGGTCATGGTTGAATAGGGGTACATGCCGGTATTAAACTTCCTAATGGCATTTAGTTTCAGCACTTTTATGGCATCCTTATGATTTTGAGCGGGACGATCAAGTTTAACCTGTTTTGATTTCGAAAAATCTTCTGTAACAAATATAAGGACCGCATGACCGGGGTTGTTCTGGCCATATCGAGCCTGTGATAACTCATAACTGGCTATTTCGGCTTTTCCCTGATACCAGTAGTCTCCAAAATTTTCCGGGATTTCCAGATGTTGCCCATTGCCCGATGGGCATGAGGATAGTGTAATGAGAAAAGTGATGTATAGAAAGGTGATCTGTTGTTGATAATGCATATCTTCAGGTATTTACATAATAATAAACCCTCACGAACTATGAGGGTTTATCAATATCTGAATTTATGCATTAAAATCTACTCTGATCGTCGTGTTTCTGACGGTAAATGTTTCTACTGGCTCTTCTTTGTTGTGATTTAATGTGTCTCCTTTCACCAGCAGTAACGAGTCCGTCAGCCATGGCCCGCTTTTTATCGCGGTTGATATGCCTTTGCTGACGAGCAATACGCTTTGTTTCCCTGACCGTCAATTCCCCATTATTGATGCCATGTGCAGTTCTGGCCAGCTGGTTTTTCTGACGTTCCGGTACTGTGGGCCTTTCCTGAGCTTGTGTAACTATAAATACTCCTACAATAATTCCGATAGTTAAGATGATCTTTTTCATGTCCTTTTGTTTTATCATTTTGTCCTTAGATGCACCAATAAACAGAAGGTTTAAAAAAAACCGGAAAATTTTCCTGGCCTTTGGTTTACATCTTAATGAGCTGTTTCGATTCGATAAACTGTGGTGTTTTCAATCGATAGAAATATGTCCCCGAAGGCAATTGGCTCAGATCAATTTGTTCTGAGTGTTCTTAGGGCGAATATTTTTTATGGATCAAAGTAGATACTTTGGGGCCTTTTACATCGAGTAGATCGATTTTACATCGATGGCTGTGTTGATCCTGAAACCAATTACCGTTTGCGTTTGAACCGGGTTCGGATAACAGCTTTTTAAGCCCCGGCGTTTTTTAATAAAATCATTAGTCACACCGGTTACTCGTCCGCCAATCAGGGGCAACTGGTTATCAGACCATTCGCTGAATTCAGTGGCTGCCACGGCGTCAGGATCAGCTTCCAGCCAGTCAATTAGTGCGGAAGTAAACACCTGACGGTAATCATATGGCATTCGCACATTACCTCGATCAAGATTGTTTAAATCCGGGTTAGTACCGGTAATACCCGGATTCACTCCTTTGCCAAATACCACCATAGATGCTGCCTTTCCATGGTCCGTTCCATTGGGCCCATTAGATTCAGCACGGCGCCAAACGCTGAAAAGGCTGTGCTCAAAACGCGATCTTCAATACCCCGGTCTTTTAAATCTTTTTGGAAAGCAGGCATGGCAGAACCAATATGATAAAGCAATGTGGCATGAAGGCCATATGTGGGATTGCTGGCCTCCACCTGGCTGGCATGCGTATCGAAGCCTCCTATTCGGGCCAGAAAGATTTTCGTTTTTATAACCCCCGAAATCAGACGAGCGATCATTTTAAGTTGTTGCGCCAATCCATTTCTACGAATACCACTTGGTGAGACCATGGAACATTGTTCCGGATAGGTAACATTGGGTTCATTTGTATTTTGCCAAATCTCATACAATCGGTCAGCATATTTATCCGACTTTTCTTCCATTCCCATGATCCAGCGCAATTCTTCACCATAGTGGGGGTTTCTAATGCTCTCCGGTGGTTCACCTCCGGTGGTCATGATAAGATCGTAAAACTGTTAGGATTATTGATCGAAAGGGAAGCAGGAATACCTTTACCCGTATGAAAAGCCAGAGATACACTTGGCCCAGTTTCAACTGCCAGTGGGTCTGTCATACCAGGGTTAAGATAATCATCGGGATAACCGGGGAAAACATGATCAAGGTAGCGGCCCATCCAACCCGCATCCTTGTATTCGTCATAGTCACCACCCATGAACCAAATATCGCGACTTCTAAAGTGAGAAAAGTTTATATTTTCCAAGGCCACGCTTTGAACAATATTTACCCGGGCTTTATCGTACAGCGCTTTTAAGTCGAGCATAACGAGGTGTTCACCTACCTGATCCTGCACCGGTAAGGTAGGGTCGAGGTTCAGATAGCTTCTGTTACTGGTTTCCGGTATGGCTATATTAGGCCGCATATTATAATAAGAGGCGTATTGATCAATAGGCGCCAACATATTCAAACCGTCATTGCCTCCGTGAAGTTGAACCAATACAAGCGCCTTGTCAACTAAGACGGATGCGGCAAGTCGATGCAGTTCACTGTTTCTGGCCATTGCCTGGATAGGAATACTATTAAGCATCCTGGATGCTCCGGCAAGCAGCGGTAACTTTCTTAAGAAGTTTCTTTTTTATGCTGATTGACAATTACAGTTAAAAAAGTTGGTATTCTGGCGACTGGATCAAAGTATTCATAAAGTTGTTCAGATAGATCAAGACGATTGCGTCTTCCTGCCCAACTTCTTCATTGGCCCATTAGCCATTGGACTGCTTATCCAATAAAAGAGAGGCCTTAAAATAGTCATAGTGTCCAGTCGTGATTTCTTCAGGCAGTAAATAATCGACAAAGCGCTGTACAATCGCATCGGGGCCACTTAAAATTATAACGCGATTGGAAATATAATTGAGCCGCATTTGTGTTTTGATATATTCATTTTGCTCTTCTGAAATATCGGGTCCTGCAAAAAATTTTGGTACTGAAATTATATCTGTTGGCAAGGTATATGGGTATAATCCGGTTTCGGTTGTACCCAGGCATCTGGTGAAAAGCCTGGTATCCGGCTACTTCGAATGGCTCGAAAAATTCCAGCCCTGGTCAATCAGGTATCGCCTCAACCTGTCCAGATCACCATAATAACTGGTCGCATTGGCCTCATTGCTCAATGGGATTTCGAAAAACCTTAAAGTGCCCAATACAACTTCCAATGGTGGTTTTATTATGGCCCCTTTGTTATCATCCGTTTCAATGGCATGATCCTCATCAAAAATGCTCTGGCTGCTAAACAACTGTTCCAGTACAGGCTGTATTTAATAAAGGTTTGTGCCAATGGTGTGATGATGTCATTTTCAATTT
>DNTA01000042.1 GCA_003500135.1 Cytophagales bacterium
TAAAATTGATGGCAGCATTGGCCTCGTTTACTTCCTCAACCATATCCATCTTTTCCAGCGCTTTTACCCTCGATTGCACCTGTCGGGCTTTTGTTGCTTTGGCACGGAACCGTTCAATGAATCGCTCGGTTTGTTTTATTTTTTGTTGTTGGTTTTCATATGCATTTTGTTGCACTTCTTGTCGTAGCGCTTTTTCCTGCTCATAAAAAGAATAATTGCCTTCGTAGCGGTTTAAATCGTACTGACTTACCTCCACAATTGTATCAATGGTATTGTCAAGGAACTGTCGGTCGTGTGAAACCACTATGATGGCCCCCTCGTAGGTGCGTAAATATTTTTCAATCCACTGTATCGAAGGAAGGTCAAGGTGGTTGGTGGGCTCATCGAGCATAAGTAAAGAGGGTTGTTCCAGTAAAAGCCTGGCCAACATGACGCGCATTCGCCAACCACCGGAAAATTCACGTAATGGACGATGCAAATCTTCTGTTTGAAAGCCTATGCCTTCCAGTATTTCTTCAGCTTTTGACTGAAGCGCATATCCTCCCATCGTTTCATATTTCTCCTGTAGATGGCTTAACCTATGCATAAGATCATCGGAATAATCCTGCTCCATTTTTTGAAGAATATGCTCCATTTCAATTTCTATCTTCACAGCCTCCATAAATGCCTCCATTGCGACGGCCAGTATACTTTCGTCGGATTGATAGGATAATAAGTCCTGATTGAGGTAACCAACCGTACAATCGTTGGGCATACTTACCATTCCACTGTCTGGAGTGATTTCATTGTTAATAATTCTCAGAAGAGTGGATTTACCGGTTCCGTTCAGTCCAATGAGACCAATTTTATCTTTAGGCTTGATGTGTAAGCTGGCTTCATGGTAAATCGGCCTGTCGCCAATGAAGTAATCTAGATTAGAAATTGAAATCATAGCGTAAAGTTAGCGGATTAAAAGGAAACGGTGAAAAAAATGTACGAAGGGAAAAGAAATGGTTAACGATAGGAACAGGGCAAAAAAAAGCGCCATCAACGGCGCCAATATCAATATTTTACATTTTTAAATGACATGTTTGGAGTCAATGTATTCAATAGCCTTCCTGACCAAATGAACTATTTCACCCTGATCCGAATGCGATCTTTCAGAAATCTGACGAATTAATGAATCAACAGCGCTATCCGCCTGATTCAGGTCGTCGAGATTGATATGAGGAAATTTATCCCTTAACTCAAACTTCAATTCATGCCACTTATTTTGGTTTATTGATCTGACCATAACGCGCTGATTTTTTGATTAATACTTATTAATTTACGAAATGAATAGAAAAAAAGTATGTACACATCTAAAAATCAGGGTGTTATGTGTATTTATGATCAAATTATTGAATTTGAAAAATGGGTTTGCGAATAACCAAACATCACAAAAATTCAGAAATATAAGCTTACTTAGGGTTCTGTTTTTCCCTGTTGATTTAAAATATACTTCAGGGTAATAGGATTAGGCATAAAAATGCCCACTGTGAAACCAATATGGAATAGATCTAAAAATTAACAATTTCTTAATATTGCCTAACAGGCCTAATGGTTTCTTTCCCTTTTAATATGTCAAAAAACAGTATGAAATCTGAGGCAAGGCTGTAGAAGGGATACTTGAAAGTGGCAGGTTTATTTTTTTCATAAAAAGCATGCCCAATCCACGCGAATCCATACCCTACCACAGGTATCATTGCCAATAGTAACCATTTCTGAGTTAACAATGCTTTTGCCAAGACCATAAATACCAGCGCTGTACCAATAAAATGAAGTACGCGGCAGGTGCCGTTTTGGTGTTCCGAAAGATAATAGGGGTAGAATTCCATTAAAGTGGAATACTTTTTTTCTTTCATACTAATCAAATGTTATAGGTATTTCAACCATGGTAGTGTTCCATATGAGTTGCAGGGTCACAACTTCTCCTTTGTTAGCGAAATTGATCGTGAAAGGCTCATAAACCACATCAGTTTTTTGTACAGGAACATCAAATGTGAGGATGTTCTTGTCGGGATTATAATCAAAAGCGCCCCATTGACCCAACTCAGTGTTTAATATGATGGTCCATTTTTCTTTACCAGGTATTGTAAACAAAGTATAAGTGCCTGCTTTTACCGGGTGGCCATCCATCTGTATATCTTCGGTTATGGTGATTTCCGTGGCTTCATTTGCGCCGGTCCTCCATACCTTACCGAATGGGACGATATTGCCAAAAACTTCCCTGTCGCGAATGTGGGGCCGGCAGTAGGTCACTTTAACGTAGGTATCTTCATATTTAAAGGTAGTCATGGCCAGAGGGCTGAGCCTTGGCTTTAGGGCTTCCTGGGCCATTGCAGTTTGAAATATGGAGGCGAATGCAATGACGATAAAAAGTGTGGCAGTTCTGGAAAGAAATTGTATTGGCATAGTTTAAATGTTTTAGTTTTGTAATATAAATATTTTCATTTTATCTGAATAATAAAATATGGCCAGACCTGATTTTGATGATATTTTTATGGGGTTGGCGGTAAACCTTGCCCAACGTTCTCATTGTATTAAAAGACATGTTGGGGCTGTGCTTGCCAAGGATACCCGCATTATTTCCATAGGCTATAATGGTCCGCCATCGGGTACGCACAACTGTGATGAGGAATGGCCCGAAAAAGGATGTGAACGCGACGCAAATGGAAGCTGCTCGTTGGCCATCCATGCGGAGCAGAATGCCATTCTTTATGCAGTAAAAAACAATGCATCTGTTGAGGGCTCCACCTTGTACATCACTTTGGCGCCTTGTTTGAGTTGTGCCAGAATTATTTTCAGCATGGGCATACATAAAGTGGTGTACCTCAAATCCTATGCCGAATATAAAGGTTTGCCCAAAGATGAGGGAGTGGACTTTTTGGGGAGGTTTGGAATTGAGGTCGAAAAATACAAAGGCAAATTATTGGTTGATGACATACTTATTTAATTATTGTGACTTCGGGCTCGAGGTGAATTCGGAATTCTTCCATCACCCCGGCCTGAATTTCCTTTGAAAGATGAATCAGTTCTTCTCCACTGGCGCCCCCATAATTTACCAAAACAAGGGCTTGTTTAGCATGTACCCCTACATGTCCAAAGCGCTTACCTTTCCAACCGTTTTTTTCGATAAGCCATCCTGCAGGAACTTTGATGTATTCCTCGTTTACTTTATAACCAGGAACTTCGGGATATTCCCTTTTCAATTGCTCGTAATATCCCAATGTTATGACCGGATTTTTAAAAAAACTACCGGCATTGCCAATTTCTTCAGGGTTGGGTAGTTTGCTTTGGCGGATTTTGATCACCGCTTCACTCACTTTCCTGGCATTTAGGAGCCCTTTTTCGTTTTGTAGCAGCGCATTTAAACTTCCATAATTAATGGTGAATACAGGGTTTCTATGCAAGCGAAAAAAAACTTTGAGTATGATATATCTGCCTTTATCGGGTCCTTTGAAAGTGCTGTATCGATAATCGAACTGGCATTCTTCTTTGGAAAAATGTTCAATTTCGCCGGTTTGGATATTGAAGGCCTCAAGTGTTTCAAATATATCTTTTAGTTCCACACCATAGGCCCCAATGTTTTGAATAGGCGCAGCGCCAACCGTCCCGGGTATTAAACTTAGGTTTTCCAAGCCATTCAGGCCTTTATCAAGGCTATACAATACCGTCTCATGCCAGTTTTCGCCTGCTGAAGCTTCGAGAATGACATGGTTGTTTTTTTCGTATGCCCGTTTACCTTTGAGGTCAATTTTAACTACCAACCCATCGAAATCACCACCGAATAATAAGTTACTGCCACCTCCCAAAATCAAATAAGGGAGTTGTTGCAATTCATTCCGGGCCAACGCTTTTAATGTTTCAATGTCCTTGATCTCAATATAATATTTGGCTTTTGCATCTATGCCAAATGTATTGTGTTCCTTCAGGCTGCGGTTTTTGAGGATATTCATTTTTACCATTCAACAGGCATTAAAAAATGGAGTAATCATATGGTGTCGAAGACTTTCCGGGCATCTTGTGTCACGCAAATTTGCCAAAAAAGGTCGAGATGATCCTATTTATTGAAAAAGTATTAGGGGCTTTCGCATCAGAATTCCCTTTTTAATTTAATTGATGAAGAAACCACCCGCGATTCATTACCTGCTTCATCTTTCAGTTTCACATAGATGTTTTTTAACCCATCCTCCCCTTCAAGAACAATCGAAAAGTCATTTTTGAATTCCATCCATCTTCCATCGGAGAGATCTTCTTTTTGTGAAACCATCATTTCAACAGCCTCTTCTCCAAAGATTTGAATTTTGACTTCTTTGTCGGGGGCATTGGACCATTCCGCACCATCATTTATGCTTATTTTTTGAAGTTCCGGTGGTGAATTATCCAGCATTATACTGGCAGAAACAATTTCTGATTCATTTCCGGCTTTATCCCTGAACTGGGCCAAAATATTTCTTTTTCCGTCTTTTCCGCTTAAAATTATAGTTTTACTGGGCTGAAGGGGTTCCCATTTGACGCCTGGAAAGCTTTCCTGTGATGATATCCTCATTTCAGTTGCTCCTTCCACAGAGATACTTATGTCAGCCTGGCCGTCTTTTGGCAAATACTTGTCACCATTGTTGATTTCGATTCCTGCATTTTTAGGTGGCTCTACATCTACTTTAATGCTCGCACTAAAAATATCAGAGATATTTCCCGCTTCATCTTTGAATTGCGCATAAACGGTGGCCTCATCCTGGTCTACCGGAATATTCCAGTTTACAGCATCAAGTGTCAATTCTTTCCATTCAGGGGCGCTAAAGTCATTATTGTTGCTGATGGCATAGTGAGAGGCATCTTTTGCATATAGCTGTACCTCTACCCTTCCATCCCTGTTGGTCATCCATTCTGTATTTTTATTGATGATCACCCGGCCATCTACCGGAGGTATTCTGTCTAATATAATATTTGCACGGTATTCTGTGCTTACGTTTCCTGCTTCATTTCGTAATCTTAAAAAAACAACCTTCGAACCATCTTCATTGCTCAACACCCAGTCAAACTGATTGCTAAGAGGTTTCCAAACCATTTTTTCCTTTTGTAAGCTCCGTGTGGGCACATTGCTGACCAACATTTCAACTGCATCTTCGGCCTCCAGGTTAATGCGGACTGTTTTTTGTGGATCATTGGTATATTCAGCGCCTTTGTTAATGGTAAATGAATTTATTATTGGTGCGCTAAATTTTGCTTTGATGGAATCCGAATAAATATCAGATTCATTACCCGCCTGATCTTTAAATTTTACGTATACTGCGTGATATCCTTCCTTTTTTGAAACTGTCCAGGGTATAGTGGGTTTGTATTCTTCCCATTCGGCATTCGCGAGGTCAGGATTGGACGATACGATCATGTATTGTGCATCAGCAGCCTGAAGGGTGAGGACGGTTTTACCGTCAGGTTGTGTGATCCACTCCGAACCACCGTTGATGGTAATGCTACCCTCAGAAGGTGGAGTACGGTCTAGCAAAATTTTTTCATAAATAATTTTAGAATTATTCCCTGCCTGGTCAATCAGTCGAACAAAAACTGTTTTTATGCCATCACCCTGGCTTAACTCCCAACTGTTGATAATGGGTTCAACAGGCATAAGTTTCACACTATCGAGGTAAGGTGTATTGGCAATTTTCATTCCTACTACATCAGTATCATAGCTCAACTCCAGGTTAACCATGCCCTGTGGGTGGTTGGTAAACTTTTTGCCTCCGTTGATCAATAAAGTTCCTTCTGGGTTTTGCGTATCCAGCTTAATATTTGCAGTACTTACCTCCGATACATTTTCCGCGGCATCTTTAAACCTGATGTACACCGTTTTTTCACCTTCACCCGGTGTAAGCTCCCAATCATAAAAAATGGAGTCGTAAACCAACCATGGCAAGTTATAATTAAAAATACCGTTATTATTGATCTGCATGGTTGCCGCTCCCTCTACTGAGGTCATAAGGGCTACCTTAGCGTTGTTGGTCCATTCGGCGCTGTCATTTATAACAAATCTTTTTGTTACCGGAGGTTCTCTATCAAGTATTATTCCCTGGAATGAGGCATCGGAATAATTTTTTGCCTCATCACAAAGCTTTATAAATACCTTTTTCAAGCCATCTTCCTCTGCATCTAATGTCCATGTAAGGGAATTCCGGAAGCTCATTGTATCGGCTACTGAGAAGTCTTCAAAATTGCTCACCAGCATGGTTAGTTTGTTTGGTACGTCCCCCGGATTGGCCTGAATTTGAAGGTTAACCTTGCCATTCGGGTCATTGGTATACCTTACTTTGGGTATAAATTGAAATTTTGGCGGTGAAGGTGGTTTTGTATCATATATGGTGCGGGCTTCAACCGGGGCCTGGGTGCTGTTTCGGGCTTCATCCTGAAAATATGCCTTTACAACTTTAGTTCCCTGGGCAGAATCCAATGTCCAGTCGATATACATAAAACCGTCATCTTCCGGGCTATAATCAAAATTCAAGCCTCTGCCCCGGCTAACCACTCTTACCCTTGCCGCATCATCCGCTTTGATCTTGAGTTTTACGTTGGTTGATTTTATGAATTCTTCGCCTTCATTAATTTGAATAAATCCGTTAGTAGGCTCCCTGGTATCGAGATTAATTCCGCCTTCAACTGTTTCCGATATATTTCCCGCTGCATCACGAAAGCGGGCATATACTTTTTTCACCCCATCGCCACCACTTAAATCAAGGATCCATCTTTTGGTGTTGGCGTATCCTTCCCAGGCAATATTAAAACTCGTTGAATTGGAAACCTGCATTTGTACTGCTTCATCGGCATCGAGCTTGAGAAGTACTCTGCCCTGCTTGTCATTGGTATATAACCGGCCACCATTGATCGTTACGGCGCAATTTTGAGGAGGCTGCGTATCGAGCATGATGGAAGAAGAATTAATTGGCGATTCATTTCCTGCCTGGTCTTTTAGCTGTGCGTATATAAATTTTTCGCCATCGCCTTCGGAAAGTTTCATTTTTACAGGAGCCGATGAGAATGAGGTCCATTTCGCATCACTCAGGTCGGGGTTGACCCCGATACGCATCTGACGCACCAGGTTGGTAGGGGTTTTTAGTGACCTGACTTCAACGGTGACTTCCCTTTCATTAGTAACAGGCCGGCCATTATCGATCCTTATCGCGATTTCTCCCACTGCCAAAGCATCGATTGATAAAAATAAAAATAAACCCAGTGTGAATAACAGGTAAATTATTGAAGATTTCTTACGTGAAAAAGTAGAGGTTTTAGGCATGTTCTCCGGGTTTAGTCGTCAATAAGAAAATGTTGTTGGGACTTCATATTCGTTTATAATGCACTTTGAATTCTATGATTAGCGCTTATTAAATATACTCTTTAATTTAATTATTTTATTCCTTTTTTGGTAACCACTTTACAAGGCTATTTTGCCAAATTTTTCCCAAATAACTGAGATTTTTCCGTTTAACCATTGCGCTACCACCGGAAAATGATCATCAGGACCATTTTTTGATGTACAAATGTTTATGTGATCATAATCTTTGGCAAAACCATTCTCTTTCGACATCAATAACATTAAATGTTTTCCATCCTTTGCCACATTCTTTAATCTCGCTACATCTTTTTGATTCCCTAGCACATGGTCGGAGGCACCTGTTAAAAATAATGTTGGCGCCATTGTATTTTCCTTCAAAAAGTTGTCATACTCAAAGCCATCCTGATCAATCCATTTATCGCTATATACCCAATTTCTGGTTTGCCGGTACATTTCAGCAGGTTCGTCTGAAGACCCCATCTTCCATTTTTTTGCCGGTAAATAACCATATAACCCGGTCAGTACTTCGCCGATGGCTGTCCAGACAAGGTCTACCATGAATAACCTGGCAATGCTCCAGGTTTTTATGTTTCTTTTGGTTCCCAAAAACACCATGGCCTGAATGGGAGAGCGCTTCAATCTTGCGCAATATGCCATTAATAGAACGCCACCCCAGCTATGAGCTACTGCGCTCAGTGTTTGCTTGCCAGTAGTATTTAAGATAAAATCTATAATAGAAGGTAT
Source organism: Cytophagales bacterium (assembly GCA_003500135.1). GTDB lineage: Bacteria > Bacteroidota > Bacteroidia > Cytophagales > Cyclobacteriaceae > UBA10427. Next base: position 8,090 of record DNTA01000042.1, read on the forward strand.
TTCTTCAGTAATTGCTTTGAATTGACTGTGTGCAAGCCTTCTTCCGGCCTTCGGTTTACTTTTACCCCGGCCAACCATATCAGGTATAAAAACATCGAAACCATTTTTTGCTAAAAAAGGAGCAAGCCCCTTTCCATTTTTCGAATAAAAAATACGGCCATCTTCAATGCTTCCATGTAACATTAGAACCGGTGTGCCATGAGTGCATTCTTGCCTGAATCTTTTGATATGAATTTGGTGTTGATTGTACCTGGCAAATAAGGTGGTGGCTTCAATAGAACTCATCGGCAATAGTTTCTCAATAGTTCCTGGGCAGCTTCTGAGCCCAATTGAAATGCTTTTTTCCAATCGAGACATGCCCCTTGTTCGTTATCTAACTCATATTTGGCAAGTCCCCTGTTAATATAGGCATTTGGCATATCAGGCTGTAGCAGTATGCTTTGAGAAAAGTCAGTCAATGCTCCTTCCACTTCCCCCTGCTCAAATAGAAATACACCACGGTTAAAAAAGGCTTCTCCATCTTTCGGGTTATTCACTATGGCCAGGTCAAAATCGCGCATGGCCTCTTCATTTTGTTCAAGGGCTACCTTAATTAGTGCCCGCTGCAGAAATACACCATCAAATTCAGGGTCCATTTCCACTACTTTGTTTATTTTCTGAAGCGCTGGTTCGAAATCTTCGAGATAATAAAGGGCTACGCCAAGGTCAAACAATGCATCCGGAGAATTTGGTTTTAAAGAAAGTGCGGTTTCAAAACTTCGTCGGGCCTCAGAAAACTGATCAAGGTTTAAATGTGCATTTCCTTTGGCAAGTGTGTAGTCAAAGTCTGATGGATTAAGCTGTAGCGCCATTTGAAAATCTTTTAAAGCCCTTTCCGGGTACCCCGCATACAGGAAAGCCACACCTCTGTTATAATGGGCAAAGTCATCATTTGGCGTTTGTTGGATCAGTAAATCATATGTGCCTATTGCATCTTCGTAGGCTTCCATTTCGATCATCAGGCTGCCAATATTGTTTATGACATCAATATCTGTAGAATCAATAAAATAGGCCGAAATGTAATCGTTCAGTGCATCTTCGTTATACCCCGCTTCTTCAAAAAGATTTGCCCGGGCGATGTAGGCTTCTGCGAATGTCGTATCCAGATCGATGGAAAAGCTGTAATCTTCCATTGCATCATTTACTTTACCCAATGCATCTTTTACAAGTCCCCTTTGAAAATAGTATTCAGGCATCAATGGGGCCTCCATAATGGCTTTGGAAAAGTAATATTGCGCACTGTCGAGCCTATCCTCATAAAAATGCGTCAAACCAATGCCGTAGTAGGCATCGGCGGTTTGTTTGTCAATTGAAAGGGCTTTTTGATAAGCTATATTTGCTTTGTCATACGATTCTTTGACCAAATAGGCATCTCCAATGGCAACTTGAAGCATCGCATTATCATTGTCGAAATAAGTTGCCGAGTCGTATAATTTTATTGCCTCATCCGGGTCATCTCTGTAATATTCAATCAGCCCGAGGTACAATAATATTTCACTTTTCTCTTTACTTTGAGGGTACAGCGTTTCAAATTCTTCTTTTGCCTGCTCCATTTGATCATTTTCAAATAAAGCAATGGCCAATTCGTACCGGACCTTTTCACTGTTCGGGTAAATAGTTAGAGCTTCTTCGAAATAGCTTATGAGTGAATCTAATTCACCGGCTTCATAAAGTGCACTTCCTTTTAGTAAATATTCTTTCTCTGTAGTGTTTTGTGCCGTGGCCCATTGGCTAATAGAAAGAAACAAGCTTAGTGATACAACCAATAATTTCATGGTTTTCTTGGAAATAGTTGAAAAAATATTTATCAAAGGTACTACTTAACAAAATATATTTCAACATGTCCGTTGCGAGAATTAGCTGTTTCTGAATTATTTATCTCTAGCGGGCCTTTTTCACCCATACCTTTTGTAAAAACATTTTATAAAGGAACGCCATTATTCCTAAAGATGTCAGCTACAGCCTCAGCCCTCCTTCTCGAAAGATTTTCATTGTATGTTTCGCTTCCCTCATCGCTGGCATGGCCAATTATTTCAAGGCTGTACCCCCGGTTTATCAATAATTTTATTCTACAAAAAATAAATCAGTTCCCAGTATTTCCGATCTATTTCAGCCGACCCTTTCTCGAAATAAACATACCTGGAAATCGGCTCTCCAAACAGTTTTTGTAATTCTGCTTCTGTAAGCTTGTATTTGTTGGGCTGAATATTGGTTTCAAGGTCTTTTTGTTTTGTGACACTAACGGTAGCGCTGAAGATATCGGAATACTGGCTATCTCGGTTAATAACAAAATAAAGTGCCTCATCACTGAAATATGGGTAAGCTTCAAAATTTTTGGGGTTGATTTTCTCACCAAGATTAACCTAAGCATTCCACACTAACCACGACTGATATGGTTTATCGGCCACAAACAGATCGGCGCCACCAAACCCGGGATGGCCTTCGCTTTAGAAATAAAGGTCCTTGCCGTCTGCAATCATATAGGTCAAAATTTCATAACCCTTGGTGTTGATAGCGGGGCCCTGGTT
>DNTA01000083.1 GCA_003500135.1 Cytophagales bacterium
CCTTAGATAATCCATTACGATTCATTGATCCAGATGGAATGATTCCATGGCCAGTTAATAAAAAGTTCGGAAAATTTGTAAGAAGAGTTAGTTCTTGGTTTGGTCCAAGAAATGTTCAGGGGAATCCGAGGGCTACTAGAAATCACAAGGGATTAGATATCAATTTTGGTTCCGGAAATGATGATTATGGAGCACCAGTTTTAGCCACTCACGATGGAAAGGTGCATGAGGTTAAAAATAGTACTAGCGGTAATGGGGGTAGAAAAGTTGTTATTCAAGCCGCTGATGGAAGTTTTCAGACCTTTTATTTTCATCTGAGTACAATTAATGTTGAGGAGGGAGACGAAATAAAGGAGGGGCAGAAAATAGGAGAGATCGGATCATCAGCATTCGATAGTGAAACTGGGGCTCAATCACACTTACATTATGGGATAAAGAAGAAGGGCTCTGAGACTGGTAGAATGGAATGGTATAATCCAACAGAAGGGAAGGGAAATGAAGAAGGAAATATAGTTGATCCTCAAAGTTGGGTTGATGATCCTTTAGGCGATGCGTGGTATAATGCTATGAATGCTCAGCGTGCTGGAAATATTGATGAAATGATGAAATGGCTTCAAGAATACGAGAAGTTGTTAGATCAGGAAGAAAATAACGATTAAGATATGATGCTAAAGAAAGGCTTAAATATAATACTACTGTTTTTTATGATATCTGCTTGTGATAATAATCAAGAAAAGAAATCAACTGAAAATATAAGGAATATAGAAAAGGCAGACTCTAAGGAGGAAGTATCAAGTGAAAAGTTTGAGGCTTTCTTTGATCGTTTTAGTAAAGACTCAGTATTCCAAATCTCAAGAGTAGAGTTCCCTATTTCCTATTATGCGGTGGATATTGAAGATAACAAAGAAGAATATGTTTATAACAAAGCAGAATTTTGGTACACTGATTTTACTGAAGATAGCGAAGCGATCACAAGAGATGTAGATGCATATAAACCTGTACTGGAAAAAGGTGAATCAAAAACACTCTACACAAGAAAAGGAATAGATAATGGAATCTGGATAGAATATCATTTTGAAACAAATGATAAAGGAGAGTGGTATCTTGTCAAGATAATTGACAACTCCAACTAGCTTCTCCCTATTATTAAGAGTATATTAAACCCTGCTTCGGCTGGGTTTTTCATGAATAAGCGGCTCTTGTTTTAGCGTCTCTGAGCAGTGCTTCCAGGGTAAATAGGATACGTTCCTTTTCTTTTGAAGGGAGCTTGTTGGTTTCCTGGATGCGATTGAGGGTAGCTTTATCAAGTACCTGTTCTGTGGATCCTACCAGATAATCCAGGGAGACTTCCAGGGCTTCTGCAATTTTTTTGGCAATTTCTACGGAAGGGGTGATCTCACTACGTTCATACCTGCCTATTACCGCTCCTGAAGTGCCCACAATCTGGCCCAAGGTGTCACGATTATAACCTTTTTATTTGCGGAACTCAACGGCAAATACAGGCAAACCGGACGTTTCGAGTTGTAAAAAATGGTAATGAAAAATCAACCAATAAAATAATTGATTGAAAAAAGAAACTAATTGGTTACTTTTGCGATATACATATAAGGATACTTGAACCATATAAGAACTACTTCTGGGATTTTTATAATCCGTTGAAGCAGAACGTAAAGGACAAGATAGACTATGTTTTACAGATTTTAATATCTGTTCAGAGGATCCCAACCAAGTTCTTCAAACATCTTGAAGACGGGATTTTCGAAATAAGAGTTGAAGTAGGTAGTAACATCTACCGGATATTTACCTTCTTCGATGACAATAAGCTGGTGGTATTACTGCATGGATTTCAGAAGAAAACGCAGAAGACACCACGAAAAGAAATAGAACGAGCTAAAAGACTAAGAAAGGATTATTACGATGATAAAGAATCCAAAAACAATAAATGATCTTTTTGACCAGAAATACGGTAAGAAAGGCAGTAAAACCAGGGATGAGTTTGAGCAAAGGGCCGAGGCCTACATGGTTGCAGAATTGGTAAAAGAATCCAGAAAGAAAGCTCATTTAACCCAACAACAGTTAGCGGAAAAGCTGAATGTTAAGCGGACATACATATCTAAAATTGAACGGGCTTCAAGCGATGTGAGAATATCGACATTACGCAAAATTATTGAAACCGGTTTGGGTGGGAAATTGATCATCAGCGTTGAATTGTAAATAGCCAGTTTCAAAAGGCCTCCGCTACATGAATGTGGGGCTTTTTACTTACCCGTTTCCATATACAGCCTTCGTTTGGCGCTTTATAAAAGCGCTTCTCCCCACATCTGCATAGCAAATGCAGATGAAATTCGTTTTTTTAATAATAGGATTTTTGAATGCGTTTGCAACGCATGGCTGACGAGAAAGGCGTTTGTAACGCCCAAAACGGAAAAATACCACATTGCCCCGATGTCACTCTTGTTCGCAGCGATTCGCGATAAGGATGAACTTTTATAAAAACATCAATGCAAAAAAATACTCCATAATTCCGGTTAAAAGTAACGAAAAACCACGTCAGACCAGAGGGCTCCCCTGGTGCGCACCACAGGCCGGGTCACAATAGACCAGAGCGCCTCTGAGGTACTACCTCAGGAAGGGTCTGGTGCGCACCTCAGAAGCCCTGAAGTCTAAAGTTCGGAAGGTTCGGGTTTGGAAAAATTAAATTTGTCTTATAAGTACCTGTAAATCAATACTATAAGAATTTTATGGTTTGGGCGTGATTTTGGGTTGGTTCAATAAAACTGAGAAGGCGTTTTAATTTCGAAGAAATAAATCTATATAATAACATAACAATAATAATTGTATCAATTTTAAGCACTGCATTTCTCTGATGATGTCCATTCCGCCCCGGGCCTTTAATCCTCATTTCATCATTTATGGCGTCACAACTATATATCGGAGCGCCCGGTCATTTGCCGGTAAGCGCTTAAGCAGTGTATGCTATTGGTCAATAGGTGCGATGGTTATATAATTGGACATTTCGCGATTATTGCAATTAATATTTGGTTATGTAAAATTATGTATAATTTTAATTTTAACATTTTTTAACATTTGCATAGTAACTATTGTTTGAATTCGTCGTAACTATTATTAGAAGGCCCTTCCGAATGTAGAACTTCCGAAACTGATCAGGCGCTTACCCTGACAAACCAGTAGAAACATAGATTTCACGTTCATTGAGCTTATCAAGGTCACGATACGGCAGACGATAAGTTTCCGGCAGCTCGATCATTCTTTTGTCGCGACATATTAATAGAATTGTTTCACTTAAAAATTAAAAGAAAATGAAAAAGAACAAGATTCCGTATACAGTTATTGCGCGAAAGAATCCGCAAAACGGCGATGTGAAGTATTATGCCAATTTAACTAACCGGTATAATATTGGCATGAAGGAACTGCTAAAAGATGTGACAGCCGGTTCGTCCATCAACCCGCTTGATGCACAGGCGGTATTACAGCGTTTTTTGAGCGAAATCGGTAACCATCTGCAGTATGGCAGAACGGTGAGCCTGGACGGTTTGGGCAGCTTTTACATTACCGTAAAGTCCAACGGAACGGAAACTCCGGAAGAGTTCACAGCCGGAAACATCCGTACGACTGTTTTTCGATTTAAAGCAGGTAACGAATTGAGAGCGATGCTCGACCATGTGCAATTCGAAAAAATAGAGAATGGAACTGAGGCTTCTGAGTCGTAATCCAATCTGCACCCCTTAAAAACAGCTTTCGATATATATTGGAAGCTGTTTTTTTTTGCCGTGCACACCAATATTCCCAATAGTGCCTGTATGCGCCATGGCGATACAAGTAACATGTTCAAAAGCGTGGTATAGCCAATCCCATGATACACAAAGGGGCTCTAACTACCGAAAAATGTCATATCTGCCCAAACTTTAGTGAGCTAAAATTCCATTCGTATTTGATTCTTTATTAGCTTAACATATCGAATCATTCAACATAATCAATTGGCAAAACACATATTAAAGTTTCTCATATACATGCTGATTTGGGGATGGGGTTTACCATCGGGTTTTGCTCAAATACTCCATCCTGATAGTCTGATGTTGAAGGCTGAAAACCTGGGGCAGGAACTGCTTTACAGAAATCACGATTCAACTTATATCACTTCCTATGCAGAATATTTGAACATAAAATTACTGGCCACTACCAAGATCAACTTTTTTAAAATCACAGATAAAGACAATGCATCAAGCGTTCGCTTCCGGCCCGACAGGCGTGTAAATCTTGGATTGGGCATTGCTTATAAATGGTTTGCCATGGACCTTTCCTTTAATTTTGGAATTGGAGAAAACTCAGAATTTAAAAACAGAGAGGCATTTGACTTTCAGGGAACCATTTTTAGCAGCAAACAATTTTTTTCGGGCTCATTACAATATTATTACGGATATCAGTA
>DNTA01000224.1 GCA_003500135.1 Cytophagales bacterium
TCAAAATCTCCGGCATCGACCAGTGCCTTCCACTCCTCGGGATACAGGTACTTCTGTCCGCCATGTTTGAGGATAAGCCGGCTTCTTTCCAGGATCGGGAGTTTCTCCAGTTTTTGTACCGTCCGGTTGCGTGGTTGTCCTGTTTGCGGGTCGCGATAAGCCTCAACGAGCTTACGGTTACGTCCGTCTTTTCCTTTTCGCTTAACGGTGCTGCATTGTACGTACATCACACAAATGTAGCAACTACTTTCCACTTATGCAAGCAATTAAGCATATTTTGCGGAACTTGAGTTAAGGTGTTTATTATTACCGGTCTCGACCCAGAAATTTTCTTTATCATTCTTTCTGTAGTTTTCGTGAAATAGCGTTTTGCATTCACTATCTACAATAGCAAATGACATATCTTTCGGCAAAATTGGTTTAAACAACGAGGGCAAGGCGCTGGTCACCACGGGTACAACATTTAAACCAAACCCTCCATCGGCTGTACGTAGTTTGGTTTTGGGAAAAGAAATTGCCGCCTCTCCTTTTTGGCTGGCAATGGAATATATTGACTCTATAAAAAAATACTCAGATCCCATAGAATCAAGATTAACATGCCACAATCGGTTATCCCGCGCCCTTTGGAAATAGGTTCTATAACTGACCTGATTGTCTTTTAAATGTTCTTCCGGACGGCGATTACCTGGCAAAACCAGCATATATTCGAAATGACCGTCATTTGCATCGAGTAGTAGTAATTCATTAAAATCAAATGAAGTATCCTGTACGAGTGAATGATAATTCAACTGCACTGAGTCAGGCGTCAAATAATCGCCATATTGCTGCAAGCTATCAAGTATGGCATTTTTAAATCTGACAGCACGACTTACATCCTTACTGATTTCAGATTTCATATGACGCGTTGCGCTTGTCAGCTTTTCTTTTATTTGATTATTCTCAAGAATAAAATGGTTGTAAAGGCCAAAAATGATCAATATGCCTAGTGAAGCACCCAGTATGACAGAAAAACCTGAGAAGTAAATATCTTCCGAACCCAGCCTTTCATTCTGACTGATTAAATAAACCTTCAAAAAAGGAAAAATGATAATTAGAAACAGGATTAGACTGGCAAGGACAAACAAAAAATGGGCATTAATTGATCTGGTAAGCCGTGAAAAAAGATCCCCATCAATAAACCCCATAATTATTAAATCCTGGTTGAACAAGGTAACCGGCATACTGATGGCCATTTTTCTAATGGAATTGACCATGACAAATTTGTACGAACCCGATGGCGCCGATTTATCTGTCAGGGAATCCAGGTTTTGATCTGAGTAGACAAACTCATCAGGATTTTCATTATAAATAACCTTGCCCTTGTTAAGCACTACAAGGTTCTCCAGGAGGTCATCGTATTTTAAGCCATTCAAAAAATCGTCCAGCGTAGTTTTGATGTAACCTACTGATCCCGTATCTAAGGGTTTTATGTCAAAGTTGCTAATAATTTTTGATAGTTCGCTGATATCAAATAGTGCATACATGATAAAAGGCGGTGCATTTGGCGTATTGACCATAACGCTCCTTTCATTTCTTTTCCCACAAGCTGAATGGCTGTCATCGGGACACACATCCAGCGTATCGCCGATTTGAAACTTGATCTTATCGCTTAAAAAATCGCTATATTCGATATAGTTCAAACGGTAAGAATCCTTATTGATGCATTTTCCGTTCTTCGACATTTTTATCCCGTCATCGCTGGTGTTCCCGTCTTTCTTATTATCCTCACCTGGGTCGCAGTCAGCAATATAATAGAATAAATCCCTCTTGATAAAACTTTCACCGAGCGTATTGACCCGCTTAACATTAAGCTTGTCTTTGTCCTCCATATTGAGTCGGTAATTGTTCAGTATCCTGAAGCCTCTCGCGACCACCGCATCCTCTCGTTCAGACACATAGATCAGGAAATAATAAGCATAAAGTGATCCGATTACAATAAAAAGAGCTACCCAGGCAAGGGTGCGATAATAGCTTGATATCCGTTGGTTCATTCTATAAACCGGAAGGTAATGTCATGATCATAAAATCCGCTTCTATTGTATTAGACAATATAACACTTTATTCATACAATAATAATCTGAATATGAATTTATGAAAGCTTTTTTAAAAACATATATCGCAAAATAATAAACTCAATATCACCTGGGATTGACGTATCTTTTATATAGGTATACCTGATTTTAAACCTGAAGCATTTAAATCGTTGTTCGTTGAGAATTACAGCGGTGCAATTATTCATTGATTATTATTTGAAATAAAGCAAACAACGTACCTGGCCAATTTTGTGGACTAGAAATATTCGGATAAAAGAAATGGTTAGCTGATATGTTTACCTGGAAGAACGGCTAACCTAGCGTAAGCCATCAATGGATAATATTCCTGAGCTTGTCTTTATTTCTATTGCTTTTTCCCTCTTCGTCACTTGCTTTTTTGCAGGATATCATGAAGGCTAGCATCCTTTTCGATTTGACTTTTAGCATAAGGGCAAAGTGGAATCACTTTTATATTTCTTTCCCTTACCATTTGAGCAATTTTGTCCAGGAGTTTTTTACCAACCCCCTGTCCTCTTAAAGATTCATCCACCTCTGTATGGTCTATTATGATAAGGGTTTTACCTGCTTTTGAAAAGGTCATTTCTGCTAAAACAGAATCTTCTGCAGCATGGTAAGCACGACCTTTATTTTCATTTTCTTCTAAGTTTACTACCATAGTGTTTCCTTATCTTTCTAAATTTTGGCGATCCCAGCTTCCCGATTCAGCCGCAGCTACATAAGTGGACTGAAGGAAATCCATTAACATTTTTTCAGGATCTTTGGCTTGCCTTACGATATCATATGATAAGAAGAATTCACCCATTTCTTCACTGTAAAATGCCTCTTTCGGCAGCACATTTTTTTGCCCAAACGATTCGGCCACAGGGTAACAATACGAATAATATACCGGTTGTGGCGACTGATCGCTTCCAGGCCAAAAACCAGCGCTGCTTACTTCCTGTGAATAGGCTTCCTGCATCACTTCTTTAGGCATATTGGGCATGACCCCCTGATGCAAAGGCGCTTTTCTACCTGAAAACCGGGTAACCGCTATATCAAAAGCGCCCCAGAAAAAATGTACCGGGCTGCATTTGCCTATGAAATCGCTTCTGAACTTTGAAAAGACATTATGGGTACTTACCGCAACCTGCCAAAAGTCAGATACCTTTTGACGATCATAGCTATTATTAATTTCATTCTCGGCAAATGGAATGCTTTCTTCCACTTCATTGGGAGCCGCGTGGATATCAATATGGATGCCAATTTCTTTCAGCTCACGGAATAATTCCTTGTAAAAAGCTGCCACGGACATGGCCTTTAACTCTAACATTGCCGCCGGGCCAAAGGAAGTGGAAATTCTCAATTGGTGATTGGCGAAGTCAAATTCAATTTCGAAAATGCCATTTTTGTATGGTATACTCCCCGTGGTAAGGCCTCTTGAAGAAATGTAAAGCGTGGTATGCCAGGAATGATTTTGCCAAGGCATACAAACTAACCTTATTTTTCCGACAATCTGGGTCCACATATGCAGTGTTTTCAAGGTATCGGCCCAATCGCCATAATTTAGTTCTGGCCAAGCGCTGGAGCAGGCGGGTATGTGGGTTCTGTTCATATAGGTAAGTTTAAAGTAGAACTTTGACAGAAATAAAAAGGTTTTGCTTTATTGCATTCGTTCCTTCAAATGCTCTCCATAACCCATTTCGAACATCCTTTGTATATATTTTCCAATGATATCAAATTCGAGATTAACAACTGTACCTTCGTTGATGTCCTTAAAATTGGTATGTTCAAAAGTATAAGGAATAATGGTCACTCTAAAGCTGTTTTTGGTACAATTAAACACGGTAAGACTAACTCCATTGATACAGATTGAGCCCTTTTCAACTGTAAAATTGCCGGTTGCCTCGTGGTCATATTCGAAATCAAACAGCCAACTTCCATCAAGGGTCTGTACACGTGTACATGTACCGGTCTGATCGACGTGACCCTGAACAATGTGCCCGTCAAAACGATAACCTGATGACATGCTTCTTTCCAGATTCACCTCGTCCCCGATTTTTAAAAGGCCTAAATTGGATTTGTTTAGGGTTTCGTCCACAGCAGTAACCTTATACGTATCGTCTTTTACCTCCACTACGGTCAGGCAGACCCCGTTGTGCGAAAGGCTCTGATCAATTTTCAGCTCATTGGCAATATTACTTTGTAAAGCAAAGGTTTTATTGGTTCCTTCTTCATCTATCTTAACCACTCGTGCTGTGGCTTCTACTATTCCTGTAAACATGGCTTTTTATATCTGTTTTCTTTTATCCTTCCAACTATTGAGATTACAAATTAATTCCGCTTCATAAATGAATATTTATATCGTATTGGCTTTTTTATAACCATCATCAGACTCAACTTCAAAATTGCCCCCATGCTTTCACAATGCATAAACCTGGGCTCTTCATATAACTTGGTCAATTCATTTCTTAACGATATTACATTTTTTTCTGGCGCTATGTGGTCTTCCATCATGGCTGTAACCAGGTTTTTAATCGCTGGTCCGGAAACACTTGATTTCAATCGGGTAGCAATGAGTGACCTCTCCTCTTTTTGATACTGAATTTCCAGTTCGGGTTCCATATGTTTTAGGCCCAGCTTTATAATAGGGTTATTTTGTTTAAAATACTGGGGCATATAAATAGCCGTACGACCCTCATAACTTTGCTGATCAAAATCGATTGCCCGGATGCGATAATGTATCTCATCAAAATCGGGGATCACCTCCACAACAAAGTTACTGGAATGCATGTCGCCTAACAGTCTAACCAGGCATCTTTCATTGAATTTAACAAACTCTTTGGCCAGTCGCATTTCATTGAAACGCTGATCTTTCATATGGTGCTTTATAAAGTCATCACCAGGAATACCCTGTATGTGCTCCTCTACCAATGTGTCGCCACATACCAGAAAATTTATTTTGTTGGGTGAGATCAGGTGCTCCAGTTCAAGGCCGTAAACACGGCTTGCATCAGCCACTTTTAAATAGAAATAATCAAATAGATCGTTGATCTTATTCACTATTCTTACACGGAATGGCTGGGTATTTCCATATATACATAAATCGATACGATCGATGTATAAGTGTTCAATTACCGATACATCGCCAGCTGATTTCAACTGGGCATATATTTTTTTCAGGCTCTCATGGATTTGCGGCATTTCATGATGTTCAAAAAACACGGTTTCCCAAAGGGTATCATTTCCCGATTTATCTACCAATGGAATTGAAGAAGAATAGCGCTGCAGATCCTCATATTTAATAGGCAACTGACTTTCCCTACCCTGTGCTACCAGATATTTCCGAAGCGGGTCGGAGATACTATAAATCTTCTTTTTTTTGCTGATTATCGCCATATCTGCAATTTAATGACGTAAAGTTACAATAAATAGCAGGTGCAATTATAATATGTTGGTCTTGTTTCGTGTTAGCGGTCAACTTAACCGGGTCAATTCGGTCAGGAAAATTTCTTCACCCTTCTGGACCCACTCCCTGAATTTTTGACCTATCGGCCTGTGATGGGGCAAATAATCAACCAGGAGGCTGATATCAAACTTAGCTGCATAGATGCCTGCGCCTGCCTGAGCGGCATCCAGTGCATTACATGCCTGCTCATATTGCCCTTCTACGGGCACCATCAATACAGGCTTGCCCAGGTACATGGCCTCGCATATTGACTCAAATCCTGCGGTTGACACATATCCTTTACAATTTTTCATGTACTCCTGAAAAAGGTGGGCATCTACCTGATGAAAAGTAATATTTTCATGAGGTTCATAAGGGTCAGGCGCCTGCTTATTATCCCAAAAACAATGCAACCGGATTTCTTTATTGTTTTTGTGCCACTCAATTATATCCGCGCCATATCCCGCGTTTACCATATACCCCAAAATAAAATCGTCTGCTTTCGCCTCCAGACTTTTGATCTCCTCTCGAACGAGTGGAGGCGTGACCACCGTTTTCTGAACTTTTGAGGGATCATATGGCATGAAAGAAAGTGCGATCTTTTTCGTAGCCCCCATTGACATGAGGTAATTGTTGATCTGGAATAATTTTTTATCAACCGGAGCGCCCCTTTTAAATGGAAAGTCGGGGTGATCAGTGAGGAACTGATGGCCAATGGCCACATGTTTGATATTAGTTTTAAAAAGCCGGAAATAAAATCCTCCTAAAAAATCATAAAAGTTAATCAGTACGTCTGGCTTGAACTCCTCTAGTGTATTATGGATTTTTTTCAGGCTTTTCCAATACGTGTTGAGAAAGCCCGAATTGTACCATAAAGTATGAAATATCCGAATGGATTTATTTTGATCATCCGTGACGAAATTAGGGCTTCTGACTTCAATTACCGGTGCGTCTATTGCCTCATAAAAGTATTCAGGAATTTTTCTTCGTTCGCTTATTCCAATAAAAACGCATGTTAGGTGATGTCCGTTTCGGGTAAGTAGATTATACAGTGCGATTGCCTGGGTCATGTGTCCCCGCCCTTCTCCCTGTACCAAAAATGCAAATTTCATATCTTATGGTAGAAGCGAGGCTAAATTATTTTTCTTCGAGCTTTTGGTCTATGTAGGTCACTACATCATTAACGGTTTTCAATTTTTCGGCGTCATTGTCAGGTATTTTTATATCGAAAGCCTGTTCAAACTCCATTACCAATTCTGCATAATCCAAAGAGTCTATTCCAAGATCTTTTATAAAATTAGCATCTAATGTGACCTCGGTTTCCTGTATTCCAATGGTATCTACGAGTATTTCCGTCACTTTTTGTTGAGTTGGATTCATCGTGCCTATGTGATGTTTTTAATTGAAAAATTGATGCCCTAAACTAATGAAACTTTTGCAATAAGCGAATTTTTAAACATGACTTTACCTTAAAACCTCAAGGTAAACTCGGTACCCTCTCCCATTTTCGATTTTACAGAAATTGAACCATTATGTTGCCTCATTATTTGCCTCGACAAGCTTAGGCCAATACCTGAACCTTTCTTTTTCGTAGTGAAAAAAGGAATGAAAATTTTGCTTAACGCCTCTTCATCAATACCTGATCCATTGTCGCGAACTACCAAATAAGTATTTCCGCTTTCGTCCTGGTAACAATTGATCAATATTTGCCTTTCCTGTTTTTCTTCAAGCGCCTGAATAGCATTTTTCAATAAATTGATCAATACTTGTTGGATCAACTCAGGATCCATTTGAACGGATAGGTTATTTGGCGAAACCGACCTTTGGAATTTGATCTGGTTTTCTTCAAACTCTTTTTTAAGCAGCAGCTCTATTTGATCCATTAACTCGCAAATGCTTACCAGCTGGAACTTTGGTTGCGGCGTATGCGTCAGGTTCCTGAAATCAGACACGAACCTTATGAGCCCTTCACTTCTTCGCTGTATGGTTTGCACTGCCAGATGTATGTCTTCCATATCGTCCTTCGTGATGTTCAGGTGGTCATCTTCGACTTGTAGATTGTACATAATCTCATTTTCAACTGTTGAAGCCAACGATGATATTGGGGTAACTGAGTTCATTATTTCGTGTGTTAAAACCCTTACAAGTTTTTGCCAGGCCTCCATTTCGTTTTCTTCCAGCTCCGACTGAATATTTTGCAATGAAATCAATTTGTAATTCTCTCCGCCCAAAATCAACTCAATGGCATATACCGATAGTTGTTGCATATCGCCATCTTTCTCCAGTTTTATCAAGGCCCGGCCCCCGGTTTTCAATGCTTTAAAGCTTTCGATCAACTCATGACTTATACTCCTGAGTTCCTCAATATTTTTCACCTGGTCTACGCCGAGCAACCTACGTGCGGCAATATTGAATATCTGAATATTCCCTGCAGCATTAAAGGTGATCAAACCTATTCCTGCATGTTGTACAATTGTTGAGAGATATTGACTTCTCTCATCGCGCATCAACCGTGCTTTTTTTAGTTTTTTTATAACCATTTCAAATCTGTGGTGCAGGTATGCATTGTAACTCTTATCGTCCGTTCGATCTGAAATGCTGTCAAAATCATCATTTTTAATGGCTTCGAAGAAATGTTCAATTTCTTCATTGTTTTTATTGAGATAGCGGATTAATAGTATAACCTGTACGACCGCAAGGGCAAAGACGGCTATGATTGTTAAAAAATATGAATTGGAGTATGAAAGTTGAAAAAGCACAAAAAGGGTTAATGCAATACCACCAACCCTAACGATAATTTGGTTTTTTAAACTGCTAAAGTCCATGTTTTTCTAACCTTCGATATAGTGATGCTCTAGTCAGGCCAAGTTCCTTAGCGGCTTTTGAAATATTTCCATTGTGTTTATTAATTGCCTTTTGAATAATATTTTTTTCAATTTCCTCCAGATTGTAGTTATCGACTTGTATATCGTTTGATGATGGGTTATTGGCCAGGAAGAAGAAATCTTCGGGTGAAAGTGTGTCTTCTTCACTCATGATCACGGCACGTTCTATGGCATGTTGTAATTCGCGAATATTACCGGGCCACGAATACTTTTGCAATCTTTTAATGCCACTGGCAGATAATGTTTTGGAGGTTTTCCGGTACTTTTTACAATAGTCATTGACAAAATGCCCTGCCAGGAGTGGTATATCTTCCTGACGGTCGCGGAGTGGCGGCAGGTGAATCTCTACGGTATTGATTCTGTAAAGCAGGTCCTGTCTGAAGGAATTGTCTGCGACCATATCGTAAATTGGCATATTGGTTGCACAAATCAGCCTTATATCTATCGGAATTGGTTTATTGGAACCGATCCGGGTCACTTCCCTGCTTTGAAGTACAGTCAGGAGCTTCGATTGAAGGGGAAGGCTCAGGTTACCGATCTCATCAAGGAAAAGCGTACCATTATTTGCCACTTCAAACCTACCGGCCCGGTCGTCTTTGGCATCAGTAAAAGACCCCTTTTTATGTCCGAATAGCTCACTTTCAAAAAGCGATTCAGTGATTGCCCCCATATCAACGCCTATGAACACATTATCATTTCTTCGAGACTGCTGATGCAATGCGCGGGCCACCAATTCTTTTCCCGTTCCATTTTCACCAAGTATCAATACATTGGCATCGGTACCGGCTACTTTTTCAATTACATCAAAAACTTCCTGTATAGCTGTACTATTGCCTATTATTTCGCGGAAAGGTTGATTGCTGTCGTCCTGAAGTTGCTTTTTCGTCTGTTTTAAATGATCTACCTCATCGTATGATTTCCGAAGCTTTATGGCTGCTGATATAGTTGCTAGTAGTTTTTCATTTTGCCAGGGTTTCAGTACAAAATCAGTGGCGCCTTCTTTCAGGGCTCTTACTGCCATTTCCACATCGCCAAAGGCCGTGATCATAATTACAACCGCCGAAGGATCGCGATTGGTGATTTCATTCAGCCAGTAGAACCCCTCTTTTCCACTGGTGATGTCTTTGCTAAAGTTCATATCCAGCAAAATGACATCAAAATTCTCATTATTTACAAGGAAGGGTATTTTATTGGGGTTTTTCTCAATGATTACCTGATGGGCGTGTTTTTTAAGAAGCATTTTGGCGGCTAAGAGCACATCCTCATCATCATCTACAATGAGGATTTTCCCAATTTCTTTTTCTTGTTCCACATTTAAAAAATTAAATCCAACATTAAGGTAATCAAACTCCAATACTGTGCCAATACGGACACCTTGTCCGGCGCGATGCCTTATCCACTATTGATTTTGAATCTCTTATGGCCTATGAACGATATCGCACGGATAAATGTACGTATTCGGACATTCATTTCACAACTTTCATTGCAGGAATTTGCAAACAAATTACATCCAACCTTTTCTCCTGAAGAAAAACAAAAGGGCGACTCCAACGGAAATCATAATCCCCCAAACGGTGAAATATCCATATCCCCAATCCAGTTCAGGCATTACCCGGAAATTCATACCATATACACCCACAATAAAAGTAAGCGGTATGAATATGGTGGCAATGATGGTCAATACCTGCATTACCTTATTCATTTTCAGGCTCATCGCCGAAATATACAAGTCTTTCAGGCCAAGGTAATCTTCCCTAATTCGATCTAGCATATCAGATAACTGATTGACATGATCGCCCACGTCAGAAAAGTATTTTAGAGTTTCTTTATTGATCAGTTGGTTGGAAGGGGACATCAAAATGCGGCTTATCATATCTTTAAGAGGATATATACAAGGCCTCAATTTGAGGATGTCCTTTTTTATTTGCTGGATTTGAAGAATATCCTGATCTTCCACTTCATCGAACACGCCATATTCAAGCCCTTCCACATAATCGATCATATTTTCAATGGCCTCAAAGTAACCATCCACTACAACGTCAATTAAGGCATAAAAAAGGAAGTCAGCGCTTAAACTCCTCACTCTGCTGCCTTCGGTATAAATGCGACGACGTATCGGATCAAATTGGTCCCCTTCCTTCTCCTGAAATGTAATAACCAGATTTTTCTTTAATATTATACTTATTTGCTCCAAACTAATATCACCGGGATATTGTGAAGTATTATTCATTTTGAATATGAACAAGATGAGCTCATCTGAGACATCCATTTTTAATCGTTGTTCCGTATTCAGAACGTCTTCCAGCAAAAGAGGGTGTATATCATAATGCGCACCAAGTTTTTCAAATGTTTTCACCTTATGGAGACCCGTAATGTTGATCCAAACAATATCACTGGGATCTTTTAAGTGATACAGATCTTCAATTTTGTCTACACTTTTCTCCTCTACTTCAGTACTGTTGAACCTGTAATATGTGATTTTTTGTTTTTCAACTTTCTTGTCTCCTAAGAAGTACAAGCTACCGGCAGGCATGCCTTTTTTAGTGCCTAATTTTATTTTGTTTTTCTTTTTCATTGGATTGGGTTCAATTTCAAAACGTTTTCGGATGGAATTTTCGCAAAAAACAATTAACTTGCTGATCGAATATTAAAGTTTTTTCATCTTTAATATTTGACCGATTGACAAGCCCCGTATTATACTACGGGGTTATTTTTTAGCCAGCTTAAGCATCCGGCCCTTTTCAAAAAGATACAAAAATTCATCGTTTATTTCGAAACAACGGGCATGTTCCAGAGGAACATCGGTCTTTAGAATTGTTTTTTGGTTGTCATAAATGCCATAAGACACCAATGATTCGCCCAGCACAAAAAGCTGGTCTTTGAAAAACTGTACATCACGTAATTCACCTGCGTCAATCGATTTGGTTTGGAGCAAATTACCCATAAGGTCAAAAATCATGACCTTTTGTGGAAAAACCAGGTAAAGTTTGTTTTGATGTTCCTGAAGGGCGATTATCGTACTGTAATCATTGGCGGGCAGGGCTGTGGAGAATTCTTTAAAATGTTGAATGTTGTCGATTTTATGAAGCGCATTTTCCTGATCGTCAACCACCCATAGCTTATTGTCAAACGACAGGGTTATTGCCGCTCCAGCGCTAATGGGTTCATTACGCAGGCTGCCCTGAGTGGTAATTCTTAAAAAACGATCTAAAATATAGTATTCTTGTTGAAGCCTGTAATATTGTAAAATCTTAAACCCTTCTTTCACAAAAAATGAAGAAGAAGGATATGCGTCACCGGTAAATGAGGCGATCACCTTAAATGTGCTATCATACTTTATTAGTTCCCCACGATCATTTTCAATATAGAAATTACCCTTGGGGTCATCCATCACGTGGAAGGCGCCTATAATATCAAATGTGTCTTTTACATTATATGAATCCTGGGCCCGTAAAAAAGAAACTGCCCCGAAAATTATCAATAGGATTATGAAAAGCTTATTTTTCAAAATAGAGTAATTCAGCTCTTGTTCCATCGTAAGACACATAAGAGCATGTACCAAGCCACTCACCGAGGTTAATGTAGGTTGAATTTGGCGATACTTTCATTTGCAAAGCCATATGCCTGTGCCCGAATATGTAATAGTCAAAATGGTTTTTTTGTTCCATTGCTTTTGCAAACTGAAACAACCATTCTTTCTCATCAAGAAAAGGCTCTTCCTTTTCCAAATTCTGCGACCTGCTTTTTTTTGACCAGTTGGTCGCCAGCCAAAAACTAAAATTTGGATGTAACCTCGTAAAAATCCATTGAAGGATTTTACTCTTGAATAGTTTTTTTAGAAACTTATATGTAGCATCACCAGGCCCGAGACCATCGCCATGCCCAACAAATAGTTTTTGTTCACCAACCTGTATTTCTATGGGATCGTGATACAATTTAACGCCAAGTTCATCCGTAAGATAATTTCGCATCCATAGATCATGATTTCCGGTAAAAAAAATCACCGGAATACCCTTATCGGCCAATTCCGCCACTTTGCCCAGAAACCGAACATACCCTTTGGGTACCACATATTTATATTC
>DNTA01000212.1 GCA_003500135.1 Cytophagales bacterium
CAAAGTGCCTAAGTCAATAAACGTATTTAATTCGGCGTCTAATGAAATTTATGCTATCAAAGAAGATCCTGAAAATCCGCATACCAAAGGCATCAACTATATTACATCCTTAACACAGGATAAAAACGGTAATATATGGATCGCCACATTCGATAGGGGCCTGATCCGTATGGATAATACATATCAAAGATTCACACATTTTGTAGCAGACACTTCCCGGGAAAATTCATTATCGGGAAATTATCTCCTTTACCTGCATCTTGACAGCTTTGGTAACCTTTGGATAGGAACATGGGGCGCCGGTTTATGCAGGTACGATCCGGTTAACAAGCAGTTTACAACATATGCAAACCGTAAGGATGAACCCAATAGCCTTTCGGGAAATATTGTGGAATACATATATGAAACCCATAATGAGGGCAATCGATACTTATGGGTTGGAACCAATAGCGGGTTATCAGTAGCCCGGTTAATTTATCCAACAGATAATTTGTCCTTTTATAATTTCACACAAAAGGATGGCCTGCCCGGGAACATTGTATATGGCATACTGGAAGATGATGACCGGAATATATGGGTATCCACCACAAACGGACTGGCTAAATTGAATTTGAGCGATTCCACCTTTAACATTTTCGACCACAACGATGGCTTACAAGCCAATGAATTTAATGGAGGCGCTTGTCTGAAGTTGACAAATGGCCATATGCTATTTGGCGGGGTCAACGGTTTCAATCTTTTTCACCCGGATAGCATTAAGAACCTTCCATTCGACGCACCCGTGATTCTGACCGGATTAAAAGTGATGAATGAAGAAAGATATTTGGGCAATAACTTAAACAGTCCGATTGATTTGCAATTAAACTACCAGCAAAATTTCTTTGACTTCGACTTTGCGGCTATTCATTTTGCCGACCCCGCAGGACACCGGTACGCCTACAGCATGGAAGGTGTGGACGATCAATGGGTAATGGCAGAAGACCGGGCTTATGCCCGGTATACCAATCTTGATCCCGGTAAATATACATTTAGGGTCAAAGCATCTAACAAGGATGGCAAATGGAGCCCGCACCAGGCACAAATGGCCATAGAAATTATTCCCCCTTTTTGGCAAACCTGGTACTTCAGGGCCTTAATTCTTTTTGTCCTGATCTTCATTATTTATGCGCTACACCGCTTTCAGGTTAAAAAAGCAGTGGAAGTGGAGCGGTTGCGTGTAAGGATAGCCAGTGACTTACACGACGATATTGGCGCAGCCCTCACGCGGATATCCATCTATTCCGAACAGCTTCAGCAACTTCAACAAAAAGATAAAATCAGGCATCTTGCGCAAAAAATAGGCGCCATAAGCCGTGAAGTGATCAGTTCCATGAGCGATATCGTCTGGTCCATAGACGCCAGAAACGATACTGTTGAAGATCTATTGCATCGCATGCATGATTTCAACTTTAAATCTTTGTCAGATCAGGGTATTAAGGTGTTTTTTGAACAAAAGGGTTTGAAATTGAAAAAACCAATACCGGCCCACCTACGGCAAAACCTCTATTATATTTATAAAGAAGCGATGAACAATATACTCAAACACTCTTGTGCGAATAAAGTAGATGTCGGCATAGGCAACAAAAGTGGTCATTTCGAAATGACTATTCGCGACAATGGTAAAGGGATTGATCTGACAAATTCACACGTAGGCAATGGTTTGAAAAATATGCAAATGCGCGCCAAAAGGATAAAGGGACATGTGGAGATTTACAATAATGATGGAGCATTAGTTCAATATACCGGGCCTGAACTGTAATGAATGAAAGATCACATGAATATGGGATTGTGGATGTAAATAAATGTAAGTAAAATGAATCATGATTTTTATCGATATCATAGAGGATGATCCTGTTGTGCGCGAGGCCTTGAAAGATTTTTTCGACTCCAGGGAGGACATTCATTGTTCTGCGGCTAAGGAATCGGTGGAAGCTTACCTGGCCACCCTAAAAGTTGAAAATGTACCAGATGTCATCCTGATGGATATCGGATTACCCGGTATGTCCGGCATAAGTGGGGTTAAAATCCTGAAATCAAGATATCCGGAAATAAACATCATTATGCAAACGGTATATCACGACTCACAGAAAATATTCCAATCGCTTTGCGCGGGCGCATCTGGGTATCTTTTGAAAAATATGCCTTTCAAAGAAATAGAAAATGCCGTAAGGACAGTGTATGAGGGTGGTTCATTTATGTCCCCTCAAATCGCCAGGAAAGTGATGGATTTTTTTTATAAGGGTAAAAATGTAGCGGCCTCTAAACAATCACCCTTAAGCGGTAAAGAAACCGAAGTTGTCCATGCCCTGGTAGATGGCTTAAGCTACAAGGATATTGCAGACAAGTCATTTATTTCAGTGGAAACTGTTCGTTCGCACATCAAGAATATTTACAAAAAGCTACATGTCCACAGCAAAGCCGAAGTCATTCGGAAATCGTTGAATGGCGAGATTTGACAACAGAATTGTACTCCACGCCATTTAACTCCTCTGTAACCCCAAAATCCCCCAAATATGGGATTTCCCTGCATTGAAATATGAGATACATTGATTCTTATTGTAGGACTCAAAATTCATTGTTATGAAAACGATCACCACACTTTGTCTCGTATTTTTTCTTACAGCGCTATTGTCGGTTGACGCTCAAGTGAAAGATCCCAAAGAAGAAGCGAAAAAGGAAGGGGAAAAGCGTACAAACGAAAAAATTGACGAAAACATTGATAAAGGATTCAACAAAATTGAAGAAGGATTGGGAGGGCTTTTTGGTAAGAAAAAAAAGAAAAAGTCGAAAGATGGGCCCAAAATCAGTGAAAGCGCCGGGGAAGAAGTGGGATCTGATGCTTCAGATATGGAAACCACCAGCCCGAAGCTGAACTGGGCGAAATATGATTTCGTGCCCGGCGATAAGGTGATATTCGAAGATAACCTGTTGGATGAAGAAAATGGTGAGTTTCCTTCACGATGGGACCTGGTACGTGGTGTAGCTGAGGTAGCTGAATTTGATGGGGCAAATGTGATCATGATGCGTGAGGGAAGCCCAAATATAGTACCCTATCTGAAAGATGCTTCCAGCGACTACTTGCCCGACGTATTCACCATTGAATTTGACGTATTTATGGGAGGTACCAGTGGCTGGTTAAATTTGTTTTTATATGATGCCAAAAATCAACAAAAACCTTCAGGTAATGAAACAAAGTTAATTATCTATCCTAATAAAATGGAGGTCTTTCGGGCGAACAGTGAATATCCTGACAAAGATATTCAAAGGAATCGATGGGTGCATGTTGCAGTGGCCTATACGAATGGTAAATTCAAAGCATACATGGATGATACCCGTTTGATCAACATTCCCAGATTAGACATCAATCCGACCGGTATATCAATGTACTGCTATCATGCCAGCGATGCCAATCCGATCTATATCAAAAATATCCGTATTGCCGAAGGTGGAGTAAAATACTATGACCGGATTCTTCAGGATGGCAAAATTGTAAGCAATGGAATTCGCTTTGACGTAAATAAAGCGACACTGAGGCCGGAATCTATGGGCGTGATCAATAAGGTCTATGATCTGCTCAATGATCATCCTGAACTCAATTTTAGTATAGAAGGACATACTGACAGCGATGGCGATGAGGCCTTTAACCTGAAACTCTCCGAACAAAGGGCTGCTTCAGTCAAAAATAAATTGATTGAACTGGGGATCAGTCCGGATCGATTAAGTACAAAAGGTTTTGGAGAATCCCTACCGGTAGACAACAATTTCACGGCGGAAGGCAAAGCGAATAATAGGAGGGTAGAATTTGTGAAACTGTAAAAAATAAGGTTATGAAGAGATTAATTAATATAATACTGACCTGTAGCCTTGTAGTTATAATCACTGCTAATATGACGGCACAGAAGGTCACTTTGAAACCATATGGTGTAGCTTCAGCAGTGGTGGACTACAAATACTCCGGAGCGACAACCGGACTTGGGACTTTGTATTTTGATGACTACGGGCAAAGAAGTAATCTGTACATGGATGTCGTTGAGATGGGAAACCGAAAACGAGGTTATACCCTTACCTTAGGGGCCGACCAGTACATGTATAGCGCCAATCCTAAAGAGGAGGGTATCAAAATGCAAAATCCCATCATGAAAGATTTGGTGGGTAAGCAACATGCCAATGTTGAGACGATCACTAAAATGGTCTATGGCCAAATGGGCTTTCAAAAGACCGGCGCCATTATTTTTCTTGATAAGGAATGTGAAGTATGGACCGGGGATAAGGGTTTTGCCTGGATATGGAAGGGGATCGTATTAAAAATGAAATACCAGATGCGCGGTCAGGAAACCCTTCAGGAAGCCACCGCTGTTACTTTGAATGCCGCAATTGATGAAGCGCTCTTAAAAGTACCGGAAAACGTTGAGTTTACCGAGATGCCAACATTTAGTTTTTAAATACAACAAATAGTTACAAAAGAAATGCAGAAATGAAACGGTATTATTTAATAGGGTTCATGCTAATCTCATCCATCTTTCCAAAAGGAATGCCCGCCCAAATTTCATTTACCGCCGAGTTAAATGAATGGCAGCAGGGAAAGCACAAGACCTACAAATTATATTCAAATGGTCAACTATACCGCTACAATATTGATGATCAAAATATGAAAGGAGCGGTTATTGTCAATCCTGAATTAGATCGCACCGGTATTTTAATTATTGACAGCGCTTTCGTGCATCACACGGATTTATTCTCCATGCAGAGCCTTTCAAATGATCCATACCAGGCAATGCAGTATGCCAAATCGCGGTATGAAGAACACATTATGGGCAAAGATAACATAATGGGTTTCGATGTAGATGTGCTGGAATATGAGTCACAAGGGCAGAAGGTATATAAAGTCTGGTATGCACCGCGACTCAACTTCTTTGTTAAAATGGAAAATTTACTCAGCAAAGACACCCGGGTAGTATTGAAAAACATCAAAACAGGAAAGGTTGATGAATCATTATTTATTGTTCCAAACCATTACACTGAAGTGGATGAAAGAATGCGGGTCAAAATTCCTGAACCGCCACCACCAACTGAGTGGGAGCAATTAACGATAGAATTACCGGTTTCAATGAAATTGAAAAGGGGA
This sequence comes from Cytophagales bacterium, assembly GCA_003500135.1. Lineage (GTDB taxonomy): Bacteria > Bacteroidota > Bacteroidia > Cytophagales > Cyclobacteriaceae > UBA10427. The sequence continues at coordinate 5,165 of DNTA01000212.1, forward strand.
CAAAGCCTGCATTTCACTTTAAATTGTTCAGAATACACCAGGGTTCATTTACAAAACATGACCGATGACCCCACCAAAGTGGTCTGGTATATTTACAGAAATGGTCAGTTGCTGGGTAACGAAGAACAGGGCCCTGTGAGCTATCGAAGCAAAAGACTAATGAAAGGAGGGCAAAAGAAATTGACCAACAGTTGGAAAAAGGAGGATCAGATCAACATAGAATGCCACGAAGGCGTGGTTCAGGTTGGGATTATGCCTGAAAAAAAAGCAGTTCAATAACCAGTTGACCGTTTATGAAGGTTTTCAAATGGAAATGAAATAAAAAATTATAAGCATATGTAGTCATGAAAATTGTGAAGTTCCGGTTTCCTCATCTTTTGCTACTGATCATAATAAGCTTTCTGCTTTCAGGATGTTCCCTGTTTGAAGAAGAAGTAGAAAGTGGACTGGATATCCCGGACAACTGGCTGGAGCATAGTTATCTGGGTACCCTTACGGTTCGATTTACCAATACCTACCCCGAATGGGATAAATCTGCTACCATGGATGTAGATATTGATAAAGTTACCGGTTTGGTTACTTTTTCGGGCGCTACATTAAGCTACGGTGGTGAAACGATTGTTTCGCCCGACTCGAAAATCACAAGATCGGGAAACTGGAGTATCGATCCGACAGGATTACTGATTGATGACGACGGAACAGTATATGTGCAGGTTGATGCACAAGTGGTGGTCAATTCAGATGTTCAGAGGATTTATGCCAAAAACAATAAGGGAGAATGGCAACTCATGAATGAGACTGATTTTGCGTCAACACCGAATTCCGATTTGTCATTTATTCTGGATGATGCTGTAATTAATGGCTCGGTCGTATCGGCTGAATCTGAATTGGGATCCATTACCTGGGTGTTAAGGTTAACGCCTGCCCTGGATTAACTTTCAAACACTACCATTATGAAACGAACAAAAAAACATTACCACCTGATCCTTAAAGCAATTTTACCTGGCCTTATCATATTGTTGGTCAATGCATGGACGGGCTTTTCGCAATATGTGCCTTTTACCCAAATAACTGATGATGAGGCGCCACAGGAATACCCGGCCTTTTGGGGCTATTTTATTGCCTATGAAGATCAACGAAACGGGGGAGATCCTGATATCTATTTATACAATACCCTGGACCAAACAGAAATAGCATTGACACAGGACCCCAATACTTCAGCAAAGTATCCGGACATTTATGAAAGCAGGGTGGTATGGCAGGATAATCGCAGTGGCGACTGGGATATTTTTACATACAACACCAACACCCCTGCCATCGATCCTCAGCCGCTATTTACATGGGAAGGGGATCAGATAGAACCTGCCATATATGGTGACTACCTTGCTTTTACCGATAAAAAGCCCGGTGTGACCAGCTATAACATCTGGACCTACCAGTTCAGTACGGGTAACCTGCAACGTTTGACCGATGACACCGATGGTGATCAAAGGGTACCGGATATATTTGAAAATGTAGTAGTATGGCAGGATGCCCGTATGGGCAACCGGGATATTTATATGTATAGTATCACCACGGATGAATACAGGATCATAACGGATGATCCGGCAGACCAGGTGCATCCTTCCATAGATAATTATCGCATAGTATGGGAAGATTACCGCGATGGCGATGCCAATATTTACATGGAAAACCTGAGATTTGGTATCGGAACTGTATTCGAAGGATATGATTGGCCCATAGTAGCAGGAGATAATCCATCACAGCAAGACCCCAGCAGCCAGAAATATCCGCATATCTATGATGACAACCTCGTATTTATGGATTTCCGAAATGGCAACTGGGATGTTTACCTTTATAAATTCTTCAACCCTATAGTTGGTAATTTGCACCGGATCACCACAGAAGCACAGGACCAGAAATATCCGGTGGCTTATGATAAATATGTGGTTTGGCAGGACGAAAGAAGATGGGACGGTAGCGGTCCTTATGCCTCGGACATCTGGATGTGGGAATTTCCTCCGGGGGCAGACCTTGGTATATATGTTGAAACAAACGGCGATCCCATCGAATTGGGAGCCGAATTGCATTATTACGTGCATGTGTACAACGCAGGTCCACAGGATGCCCAGAATGTTGAGTTATTCAACCGGTTACCCTCCAATGTAGACTTTGTAACGGTTTATAACAATAGTGGTCTCGGTTGTAGCCGGGTTGGTCGTGAGCTTACCTGTCTACTCGGTACCATTCCCTCCGGTGAAGGCGATACCGTCGAAATCGTGGTCTCAGCCGTTGAAGAGGATGAACTGGTCAACTTCACCATGGTATCATCCGATGAAGATGACCTCAATCCGGATAATAATGAAGTGTATACCTATACTACCGTTCAATGGAAAGTACCGGCTATACTGGGTCCCGGTTATATGCCAAATTTCGACATGGATGCCTCGGGAAATATCCATGTCACTTATCTGTCAGAGATAGGCGATCCCGACAACCTGAATTACGCCATGCGCTCCAGAGCTTCATGGTCTCATCATGTACTTGACGATAAAGCCATTGAATGTATGCTGGATGTGGATTCTGATGATAGTGTGCATATTGCCTATGTCGAAATGGATTACGACAACAGCGGACAGTATACGCTGAATTATATAAAGGGATTCGGAGATCAATGGAATGCATCTCAAAAGTTGGAAGACAACTTCTCGGGAATTTATAATATTGATATAAGCGTAAGCCCTTCAGGTATAGTGTACATTTCTTACCTGGATAACAGGTGGGGCGGAGACGTAAATATCTTTTACTATAAAAACGGTAGCTGGCATGGGCCATTTACGGTTCAAAATGTAAGTGGCTATAACGATCAGGCGCTGGAAGTTGATGGTAATGGCAAGTTACATATCGTATTTTATAGCCTGGGTATGAACCAGGGATTATTTTATTTAACCAATGCGCCAGACAGTGCATGGCAATCTCCTGAACACATTGAAGCAAATTGGGATGGGTCACAATTGGAAACTTTGTCGCTGGATCTTGCTTTGGGTGTCTATAATAAACCTCACGTCAGTTATGTGGGGCAACACAATCAGGATAATAACGAAAATTTTAAATATGCCAATAAAACAGGTGTTAATTGGGATTTCGAAAAAGTGAGATCGCAAAATATGGGCAACCCTAATACCCTGGATGTAGATCAGGCCGGACATGCCCATTTGCTTTTGCACGATATGGACCTTGGAGAACTGGTTTACAGTCATAATATTTCCGGAAGCTGGCAAAATAAAATCATTGATTTCTGGCCGGATGAAATATCAGATATCATGGTGGATGGCATTGGATATGTCCATATGATATACAGCAAAGACGGATTGTTGAAATATGTTACCGATACTCCTCCGCCGCTATATCCTGAAATTTCTGTCACCCCGACGGAACTTGATTTCTGGAAATATGTGGTGGGAGATACCACAGACGGCAAAACAGTCACCATTCGTAATATCGGGGAATCAAACCTGGTCATTGATGATATAAAACTGGTTTGGCCCGACTCACTGCATTTCAGTTTCGAGGTGAATGGTTGCGATGTTCTGACCCCCGGGGAGAGCTGCACGGTAGAAGTGGCGTTTAACCCTCAGTCATGGAACGATAAAGTAGCGCTGCTATGGATCGAATCGAATGATCCCGATAATGACGTCACTTCAGTGAAATTGACGGGCGAAGGCCTGGAAGCGCTGGTATATGCCACAGGAAATCCTGATTTTGGGGATGTGGAAGTAGGCGACAGCGCCAGTACTACCTTTTCTTTATTTAATATCGGGAACACCTATGCCTCTGTACAGTTGATTACCATTGAAGGTGATGACCCGGGATCATTTTATGCGCTTGATGCGCCAGCCACTCCATTCCAGTTGGAATCAGGAGATACTATCGAATTCGATATAGTCTTCAAACCAACGGATATCGGTGAGAAACAGGCTGTCCTTAAAATATTTACAACGGGGAATGACAATATAATTGAAATGGAAGGAAATGCCATCGCACCAACATTCAGTATTTCAGGTGCGGTGTCATTGCCCGGTGGCGCCCCTGTTACGGCAGGAATAGTCCGGCTCTTCGTACAGGAGGGGACTTTCTTAAATTCATACCGTTATATCGATCTCACTGCATCTGCTACCTATTTATTTAGCGGATTATCCGTTGGAAATTATACCGTTTTGGTAGAACCTTCTGCAGCAATTTATGCGGATTATGTACCCACATTTTTAGGCAATGTATGGCGCCCCGGTAATGCCGAAATTTTGGAAATGCATGCCAGTGAAGGGAACAGGGATATAGAGCTGGTAACGGCGCCAGAGGATGGCAGCGGATCGGCCAGTATAAGCGGAATATTCATGACCACCGGAAATGCAGGTGGAAGGGCATGGGTGCAAAACAGTGCATTTGAAGAAGGTAATCCTGTGGCAAATGTTCCGTTGGTATTACTCAACGAACAAAATGATCTGGTGGCATTTGCCCACAGTGAAACCAACGGAACGTTCACATTCGACAAACTGAATGTCGGGAACTATGACATGATCGCATATTACGAAGGTTGGATGATGGATCCTGGCAGGGATGTCATCACAATTGCCGGCGAAGAGGAAGAAATAGAAATCAGTGTATTAGCCGATGCCGGTCAGATCAATGTCAAAGTTGAAAAAGTAACGGTTTTAGAAGAATTGCATGAAAGTAGGGGTTTAAGGGTATATCCTAATCCTGCTCATAGTCAATTGAATATTCAATTTGATCAAACCGATATGCAAGTTCCAATATTCTTTCAGGTAATGGACCTCAATGGAAGAATGGTATATGAAAATACACAAAACAGGTTAAAATCATCCGGGGATATGTCAATCAATATCAACCAATTGCCGGATGGTGTTTACATTCTGAAGGTCGTTACCCCTAATAAAGCCTACAAGTCAAGCTTTATCAAAAAAGAAAGGTGATCTGCTGCTTTCAGTAGAAGGTGGTGATGTTTTGAATCCCGGTACCACCAAACGGTGGTACCGGTTTTTATGGGATAATATTAACCTCCATCGATATATCAATTATTCTGTTTGAAATATTCAATCCCATTTTATTACCACAATTATTTAATAAATATTCTGACTTAGGCATTTACTGACTAATATTTTTAATGTAGCAAGGCTCGGCTTCAATCATCCGTTTCATTAAGTTATCGAAAATGTTTTCTTTCATAAAACTTCTGTTGAACCGATAGCAATATTCGTTTAAGTAGTCTTGCAAATCGTTGACGTGATGATGCACGCCTCTTAGCCAGCTTTTCAGGTTCATCACTACTCGATGTAGTTCTGGGAAATTGCTTCCCTTGTTACCAGAAGCAACCCTTGTTAGGTTTTCAAAATCTGCCTT
>DNTA01000032.1 GCA_003500135.1 Cytophagales bacterium
TAAATTACCAGTAGAACCATATTTATTGTATTAATTAGGATAGTAGGTGTTTACACAAGAATAATTAAAACTAATTTAAAAGTGTACAAATGGTACTTAATAGATTAAAGTTTTTAAAGATGAACCTAACTACACAGTCAAAATATTTTAAATTTGTTCATTCATGCAAATTTTACATTCTATGTTCAAGAAATTACCAATCCTGATCTTATCATTTATTTGGATGGGCGTTCAGGCCCAGGAAGATGTACGATGGGCTTCGAAACTCATATTCCAATTCAACAATTTTGGTGATGAGGTATTTTCCGGCAAACAAGTACTTGGCCCGCCCGACGCCCTTCCGTTTGGCAAATTAAATGAAAAAGCATTTAGAATAAAATATGTAGAAGGAATGGGCACCTTTACAGTGGGTTTTGAATCACCCGTCAAGGCCCATAACATACTGATCGCCGAGAGCAATGATCCGGGAAGGGTTTATAAAGTTTTTGCAGTGGATGACCAGGGAACGGAATACAAAGTTTACGACGCCAAACCGGAAGTATTACTAGTGCCCTACCGGCTTCTTAAAATTGATGTGTCCAAAATTAAAAATCCAATTACCGAAGTAAAGGTGCATTTACAAACCTTTGGAGTGAGCGGTTGGCCTCAGGTTGATGCGGTAGGTCTAAGTACCACTCAGGCGGTAGATGAAACAGAAATAGAAGGCTTTGAGTATGAGCCTTCCCTGCAAGCGGCAAATTTGAAACAATTTGATCATGAAAAAGAATATTTGGGCGATGTGATTAATACCCCCTTCCCGGAAGTGAAGCCCATTATTTCACCTGATGGCCATACTTTATATTTTCACCGACAAAATGCCAAAGAAAATTTAGGTGGTAAAAAAGATGATCAGGATATTTATTACAGTAGGTTGGTCAATGGCGCGTGGTCGATTCCTGAAAACATAGGGGAACCTTTAAATGATAAGCAGGCAAACGGTATTTGTGCTGTATCACCTGATGGCAACACCATCTGGGTCATAAATGGTTATGCGGAAGATGGAAATATAACTGATGGTATTTCGGTATCGAAAAGAACACCTAATGGTTGGAGTTACCCCAAAAAAGTGATAATAGAAGATTATTACAATACTTCTCCATACCAGGACTTCGTCATTTCTGCTTCCGGGCGTGCCATGATACTGGCCATTCAACGGGATGATAGTCACGGCGACCAGGATTTGTATGTAAGCTTTAAAAAAGAGGAAGACGTATGGTCACGTCCGATCAATATTGGCCGCGTGGTCAACACTTCCAAAGCAGAATATGCCCCTTTCCTGGCGCCCGATAACCGGACCCTGTATTTCTCTTCCAACGGACATGGAGGTCAGGGGGAAAGTGACATTTTCATGACCAAAAGGCTGGATGATACCTGGCAAAAATGGAGTACTCCTCAAAATTTGAGTGGCAAAGTAAATACCAAAGGTTTTGATGCCTATTACACGATTTCTGCCAGGGGAGACTTTGCCTATTTCGTAACCGGGCAAAATGAAGAAAATGAAGATCTCTACCGCATCTCGCTGGAAACAGGGAAGAAACCCGATCCGATCGTGCTCTACTCAGGCACGGTTTACAATAAAAAAACCGATGAACCTATTGCGTCAGACATTATCTATTACTCTTTTCCGGTAAAAGACGAAGAAGGGCTGGCCTTTACACTGCCCGGGGAGGGAACCTTCAAACTGGCGCTTCCCCGTGGAAGGAAATACTATATCATGGCCCTGGCAGAAGGATATATGTCGTTTATGAAAGAAGAGGACTTTACCAGAGTGAGTGACTTTAAAGAGGTAAAGGAAAAAATATACCTTACTCCACTTGAAATTGGTCAACGCGCCCAATTGCACAACCTTCAGTTTGAACAAAGTAAGGCGGCGCTACTACCTGAATCAGAACCTGAGTTGCAGCGGCTTTATGAGATCATGGAGAAGAACCAATCGCTGGTGATCGAGATCAGTGGACATACCGACAATCAGGGAGGTTTTGACGCCAACGTTGAACTGTCGGAACAACGTGCAGAGGTCGTGAAAGATTATCTCACCGAACGCGGCATTGAAAAAAGACGGATTACTTCAAAAGGTTATGGCCCCACCAGGCCCATAGCCAGCAATGCGAGTGAAGAAACGCGAAAACTCAACCGAAGGGTCGAAATTGAAATACTGGATTATTAACTTTTTACATCACCGAACAACTTTTTATGCTCAGATACCCCCTTTACCACACATCTGAAATTTGCTTTCAAAATGGCATAGATACGGCTGTGATCTCTCCAGGTTCACGAAATGCACCACTGACATTATCTTTTTCACGAAATGAAAAAGTAAAAAAACTAGTCATTCCCGATGAACGATCGGCTGGCTTTATCGCTTTGGGTATTGCTCAGGCAACCCAAAAGCCGGTAGCACTCGTATGCACATCGGGCTCGGCCCTGCTTAACTATGCCCCCGCCATTTCAGAAGCATATTTTAGAAATGTGCCGCTGGTCATCCTATCTGCCGACCGACCACCGGAATGGATAGATCAATGGGATGGACAAACCATTCATCAGTATGACGTGCTTAGCAACCATGTCAAAAAAAGTTTTGAACTTCCTGTAAGTACCGATCACGCGGATGCGGCGTGGTCGTTTGAAAGAAAGCTGGCAGAGGCTGTTTTTCTGGCCCAAAAAGGCCCTAAAGGTCCGGTTCATGTGAATATCCCCATCAGGGAACCATTCTATCCGGATGCAGAGGAAAAGATAGAATGGCCTGAAAAGGTTAAAAAACTGATGGAAAGAGCGGCACCGCAACCTCCCGATAAAGGTATTATAGATGAAATTGTAAAGGCCCAAAATAATGGAAAAAGGATCCTGGTGATCATGGGTCAGTTTCGCGCTTCGGAGGAGCTTATTGAAGCCCTTTCTGAGGCGCCCTTACCCATAATCGCCGATATCATTTCCAACGGACATGCCATCAGTGGTGCGGTAACCCTTCCCGACAGTATATTAATGAAGTCTGACGAACACCTGCGACAGTTAAAACCTGATATCGTGATTAGTTTCGGCCAGTCGGTCATCTCAAAAAACCTCAAGCTGTATTTGAGAAAAAACAAACCGGAAAAACAGTATCATATTGATCCAGACGGCCAATGTGCCGACCCTTTCCAATCGCTAACCGAAGTGGTAGCCACACGGCCTGAGATCTTTTTCAACACACTGAAAAATGTGCTCCATGAAAATGAAGCTTATAAAGGGGCCTGGTCAGCAATACAAAATAAAGCGCAGGAAGCCAACAAGCAATTTATATCCATGCGCCCCACATACGACTTCAATGAGTTTCATGCTGTGGCTTATGCCATGAAACATCTGCCGGAAAGGGCTCATTTGCACCTGGCCAACAGCATGGCGGTACGGTATGCCAATTTCGTGGGTTTACATGAGCAGCGCGGTGTTGAAGTATTTGCCAACCGTGGCACCAGTGGCATAGACGGATGCGTTAGCACGGCGGTAGGCGCTGCACTTGAAAGCGGCCTGCCCACCTATCTGATCGTAGGCGACCTCGCTTTTTTCTACGACCGAAACGGACTTTGGCACAATCATTTGCCTGATAACCTGCGTGTCATTTTGCTGAACAACCATGCGGGTGGCATTTTCAGAATGATAGACGGGCCCGCCCGACTGCCCGAACTGGAACAGTATTTCGAAACCCGCCAGCAATTAAATGCTAAAAACACCTGTGGTGATGCCGGCCTGGATTATTTTCATGTGAATACCTTTCAAGCGCTGGAGGAGCAATGGAAGGGATTTCAATCACCAACGGGTAGGTCGAAATTGATCGAAATAGAAACGAAAATGGTCATAAACAAAGAAGTATTTGTTCAGTATAAACAGTTGATGCGGAACGGAAGCCTCTAATAATTTTAATGGTAGCGCACCCGGTTTTAGATTTTCAGGCAGTTAATTCATCAAAATACTGGAAATAATGGCCAAACAGTTGATGTTGTAGCATCGTTTACCTTTCAAAACCTGATACTATGTACGAAAAAAGATCTCTCTACCGTGCCATTGCAGAAATGGCCTATGTGATCGCCAAATCGCATGAAGGGATGCATGATAAAGAGAAAAAAGAGTTTTTTAAGATCATCGAAAAAGAACTGGATTTTGATGCATGGGCGGCTGAAAGTCGTTTTGAATTATTGGACCAAGTCACCCACCCCTCCATTAGTTCGGCATACAATGACGCCATGTTCGAATTTAATAAATACAGTGCGCATATGGACGATGACTTAAAGCAAAAGGCCTTAAGGGTTCTTGAAAAAGTAGCCGAAGCACACAAAGGAAAGCATGAGGTAGAGTCGTTTATTATCGGGCAATTTAAAAAGGATCTCGATATTCGGTAGTCGTCATTATGATCGAAAACGAAGAGGAAGTTAAAAGTACTATTGAGGAAGTTTTCGACTTTCAACGGGAATGGCTCAGCGGCCGTGAGGAATTTGTGATCCGTACTTCCGGGTCTACGGGTATTCCAAAATCCATACGGGTTACCCGGGAAAAAATGTCTGCCAGCGCCCGGGGCGCCATTGAAATTCTGGGGCTACAGCCCGGCCAGATAGCAGCGCTCTGCCTTGATCCTTCTTTTATAGCCGGTAAAATGATGATTGTCAGGGCGCTGGAAGCCAAAATGAAACTCCTTCCTTTACCTGTCTCTCGAAACCCGCTGGCCAATTACATGGACGATCTCAATGGCGCTTTTATGGCGGTAGTACCCTTGCAACTGCAGGCAATGCTTCAAAATGCGCGTTCGCTGGAAAAAATCAATTCCATGCACAGCATTATTGTGGGTGGTGGCCCTATAAGCCCTGAATTGGAAAGGCAGCTGCAAAATGTTAAGTCTGCAGTCTACCACACTTTTGGCATGACCGAAACCCTGTCGCACATTGCCCTTCGCCCAATCAACGGCCCAAAGGCATCCAAGTGGTTTCAGGTTTTGCCGGGGATTGAAATTCAAAAAGATGAAAAAGACTGTCTCATGATCAAAGGGGCCGTTACTGATCACCGATGGCTTAAAACCAATGATGTGGTGGAAACTGGCGATGGCAAAACTTTTCGATGGCTGGGCAGGTCGGATAATATGATCAATAGTGGTGGTGTAAAGCTGTTTCCTGAGATGTTGGAAAAAGATATTTTCCCTGTCATAAAAACTTATGGCAGAGGTGCTGCCTTTTTCCTTGCGGGAATGACCGATCGGGAGCTCGGTCAAAAACTGGTACTCTTTTTGGAGGGATTACAGCTCAATTCCAAAGAAAAAGACGACCTATTGAAAGAACTAAAAAACATTCTTCCCGACTATCATGCTCCCAGGGAGGTCTTATGCCTTTCAAAATTTGAATGGACGGCCACGGGAAAAATAAAACGAAAAGCCACTCTTGAAAACATTTCTCAATAATGAGCATTATACTACAAATCATTTTGCTGTTCACTATGCCACAAATAAATGGTACGGGCGCACTTCATATAAGGATCGCCCCGGTTTCGCCGCTTAAGGGCAAAGTATATGTGCTCTTACACAACAGCGCTGAAACCTTCCCCGACAAACAGGAAGGCGCTTTTCGCAAACAGGTGATTCCGGCAGACCAAAAGGAAATCAAGCTTACATTTGAAAACCTACCGGAAGGTGAGTATGCCATAAGCGTGTGGCACGACAAAAATGACAATGGAAAGTTTGATAAAAATATGCTGGGTATCCCCAAAGACGGATTGGGCTTTTCTAAAGTAGACCGAATTATGTTTTCCAAACCTGGTTTTCAGGATGCTTTGTTTACCTTTACCGGTGGAAAACAAGAAATGAGGATCAAAACGATCTACTTTTTTTAAAACTAATACAAAGGTTATCTCATGAAACCACTTTCTCCTGAAACTGATACTGTAAATGTTTTTTATCACACGGGCATTCAACCACCCCCCTATGCGCATCAGTATAGCCTGACCATGAAATTTAAAGATGACCGGCCCGAAGTTGAATTTAGGTTGGAATACCTGGATCGGGAAGACCTTACCGAGGAAGATCTTTATGAGGAAGGTTTTTCAAATGACGATGACTATTCCTGGTATGGAATGCTGCATTCGGTTTGGCAAAATGAATTCAAGCGTCAGATAGAAAAGGCCAACTGGACAAAAGAAACCAAAAAAAACGATGGGTATGGCGCCTTTATTGAGTTTACCTTTTTTGAAAATGGCGAGGAAAAGCAGGCCCTGCATCCGGCCGATCCGAAAGACTGGGATTATTTTCTTCAAGAGATCATCCAGGCTATTTTTGAGGAAAGTAATCGGGAAATGCCCCTTGAAATATCTCTTGTCGATAATGATGGCGTGAATGTAGAGCGCCATCGCGTACACGTTTCCTTTGCCCGAAGGGAAGTGGTGTTGGAAGTAGAAAAGAATACCAAACAGCACAGCAGAAAAACACTTGAGTGGGAGTCAGCCAAACATCTGATGAAAACACTATATATGCTGGAGCCCGATTTTGAAAAAGCTCGTGTAAAGCAACCCGATAAACCAGGCATGTATGTTCAAATGGGCGATGGATTGTGGTACGATTGGCGCCGTGATGTCCACGAACCATCGGAAGATCAAGACTTCAAGGAAAAGTTTTTAAACTTACTCGGCACATAAAAAATCCCAAAGCGGATTATCCGCTCCGGGAGTAAAAACTTAAAGGAACCATATATCATTAAGTCTTATTTATCCGGCCTTCTCTGCAATTTGTAATCAGCATGTGCAGGTTCATCCGGCAAGTTGTACATTTCTTTTAAAGTATTATAATCCGGCGCCACGAGTCGACCACCCGAACTGTTCCAGTCTTCACCGGGCGCCACCACTACCCTGGCAATCCAGTCGTCCGTATCGATCGGCTCAAGGTTGGCATCCCTATCAAAATCTGCATTCATAAAAAGCCTTACATCAAACATGGTAAAGTCGTAATTATACTGCAACCAACCGTTTTCGGTCAGGATCGTCTGTGGCAACGGACGCCAGATGTCGGTCTGCTCTCCATTTACCTCTTCCACGCCCCAAAGCAAGTACACCAGGGCGACGTCAGTTTCCAATGGGACAAAGTCATCCGGGTAGGTCAGGAACACTTCATAATCTGGTGAAACAAAATCGATATCCTGAAATTCGAATAAAAACCCGCTTTCACCATCATCGCCGGGAGGACCTGGAGGGCCTTCGGGCCCTTCACAAGCGCTAAACAAAGCAAAAACAATAATACTGAAGGCTGATAATATCTTTTTCATGATCGTTCTTTTTAGTTATACCATTCATTAATCAAAAAGCAGGCCATTTTTTATCCAAAACCGGAAATCAATCAAAATGGCCCTTCCAGCGCTCTTTAGCCTCCCTTTCAAGATGTTCCCTATGATCGGGATGGGCAATATCGATCAGCGCGCGGGCCCTTTCTTTGAGGGGTTTACCAAAAAGGCTTGCCACACCATATTCGGTCACAATGTAGTGGACATGCGCCCGTGTGGTAACTACACCGGCACCCGGTTGTAAAATTGAAACTATTTTACTTCCTCCATGTCGTGTTGTGCTGGGCAATGCTATAATAGGTTTACCTCCTTCCGAATAAGATGCCCCTCTTATAAAATCCATTTGACCGCCTACTCCTGAATAGTGCAGGGTACCAATGGAATCGGAACATACCTGTCCGGTAATATCCACCTCGATGGCGCTGTTGATGGCCGTCACTTTAGGGTTTTGCCTGATCACTGCGACATCATTTACAAAGGCACAATCCATCATGGACACACGCGGATTGTCGTCTACAAAATCATAGGTGATTTTCGAACCGATTACAAATGAACTCACAATATGGTCGGGTATAATCTTCTTTTCTTCATTGGTGATGACTCCTTTTTCCACCAGTGGGATCACTCCATCGGTAAACATTTCGGTGTGAATACCCAGCCGTTTGTGGTTGGTCAGCTTGGCGAGTACGGCATTGGGTATGGCGCCAATGCCCATTTGCAGCGTAGCGCCATCTTCTACCAGTTCGGCTATGTAAGTTCCTATTTTATCGGCCACATTTCCTGGGCCTTTGGGCACATGGGCTTCAAATAAAGGGGACTCGTGCTCTATGAAAAGATCAAAGTTACTGTGATGTACGCACGAATCACCAAGCGTTCGGGGTACTCGTGGATTAACCTGGGCAATCACCTTTTTGGCATACTGCACTGCCGCCAGTGAAGCATCAACCGATGCCCCCAATGAAACGTACCCATGCTTATCAGGTGGCGATACCTGGGCCATGGCCACATCGAGATTGACATATCCCTGGCGAAAAAGTTTTGGCACTTCGCTTAAAAAAATCGGCACATAATCGGCCATACCCTGTTGGGTGGCTTTACGGGCATTTGCTCCTACAAAAAAGGAATCAAGTTTAAAGGCGTGCTCCAAATCAGGCTTGAGATATGGTGCAGTAGCTTCGGTGTGCAGGTGGACAATATTTACATTTTCCAGCTCATCTGCCCGAGCCACCATCGCATCGATCAAAACCTGTGGAGCCATAGCCGCCGTGTGGATATAAACGCGATCACCTGACTTGATTACTTTAACGGCTTCTTCCGCCGTGACGTATTTTGACATTGTATTCCGGATTTATGTTCTGAGTACTAAACTAAAAAAAAGTGGTCAGTCTGTTCTATGTTCCCTGTCAGCTTTTTTTGAAAAGAAAGAATGTATAGGATTATGGGTTTAAAAACGCGCAAAATTGCGTAAATAATGGTTTCCATACCTTAAATTCGCGTAAAAAATCGGCAAAATCGTGAGGTACGACATCATTGTAATAGGAGGAGGAATTATAGGCCTGGCCACCGGATATCAGATCCTGAAAAAAAAGCCTGGCACCCAACTTTTGCTTATCGAAAAAGAAGACGAACTCGCTGGACACCAAACGGGTAACAACAGTGGGGTGATCCATTCGGGCATCTACTACAAACCTGGCAGCCTGAAAGCAAGGAATTGCATTGAAGGATACGATATGCTGGTCAGTTTCTGTCAGGAGGAGCAAATCGTCTATGAGCTTTGCGGCAAAGTGATCGTGGCCACTGATGAAGCTGAACTGCCCTACCTGCAAATGTTGTACGAGCGCGGACAGCAAAATGGACTGGATGGTTTAAAACTGCTTGACCAGGATGAAATAAAAGAGAAAGAGCCGCATGTCAACGGCATAAAAGGTATTTTCGTACCGCAAACCGGTATAATAGACTACAAGCAGGTGTCTGAAAAGTATGCCGAGAAAATCCGCTTTAATGGCGGTGATATCCGTTTGGGTGAAAAGGTAATCAAACAATCGGATAAAGAAGGAAAAAACGTGGTTATAACAGACAAAGGCGAGCATGAAACGCGACTGATCGTCAATTGTGCCGGTTTGTATTCAGATAAGATGGCAGCGCTTACCGAGAAAAAGGTGGATGTGCGCATTATTCCTTTCCGGGGCGAGTACTATGAGATCAAAAAAGAAAAACAATACCTGGTCAAAAACCTGGTCTATCCAGTGCCCGACCCGAATTTCCCGTTTTTAGGGGTTCACTTCACAAGGATGATCCATGGAGGAATTGAAGCCGGCCCGAATGCAGTACTGGCTTTTGCCCGTGAGGGATATAAAAAGCTAAAGGTCAATCCGAAAGAATTATATGAAACCGTCACCTGGCCCGGTTTCCAACGCGTGGCCAAAAAATACTGGCGAACCGGACTGGGCGAATACTACCGCTCTTTTTCGAAAAGTGCCTTCACCAGGGCCCTTCAAAGGTTAATCCCTGAAATTCAGGAAGGCGATCTTATAACCGGAGGGGCGGGCATCCGGGCACAGGCCTGTGAAAGAGACGGCGGCCTGAACGACGATTTTCTGATCCTTGAAAATGATAAGGCGATCAATGTTTGCAATGCGCCAAGCCCTGCTGCTACCTCGTCACTGGCCATTGGCAAAACCGTATCGGAGATGGTTTTGAAACGATTTTAGTTGCAACCATGAATTTAGAATCCTGATCAGAGCAGACAGTTCCACCATTTTGGAAAGCAGAAGTAAACTGAACCTTTTTTATTCATCTTCATTACTCAGTTTATCAATCAGCGAGTATTTTGCCTGGCGGGTCTTCCACCTTTCACGTGCAAACTTTTGCATATCGATAACCGTATCGGTTTCGTCAACGATTTCGAGCCCAAGCAAGGTTTCTATGACGTCTTCCATGGTCACGATACCATTTAACCCGCCATATTCATCCACCACCAGGGCAATGTGCTCCTTTTTTTCCAGCATTTTTTCCCAAATGGTGAATAGCGCCATCGTATCGGGG
>DNTA01000266.1 GCA_003500135.1 Cytophagales bacterium
ACTTGACAAAGTAGGATTAATTTGTTTTGGTATTTGGCAAAATTAAAAATGTATCCAAATTCCACGATTAATTGTGAATTAAATTATAGATTCGCATTGAATTTTAACATTTCTGCGTGGCGCGCATTGGAAAAGACATAGCTTTTGCAAAAAGCATTTTAGAATCATCCGATCTGGTAGCCATACCTACCGAAACGGTATATGGCCTTGCCGGAAATGCATTTGATGCTAAAGCAATTGCCAGGATTTTTGAAGCCAAAAACCGTCCTTACTTCGATCCGTTGATTGCCCATACCAGCAGTATTTCCAGAGCGAAAACTTTTGTGCAATCATTTCCCGAAAAAGCGGAACTGCTGGCGAAGAAATTTTGGCCGGGCCCCCTTACTTTGCTTCTTCCTAAAAAGGAAATTATACCGGACATCGTTACTTCCGGTCTTGATCGGGTGGCGGTAAGGGTTCCAAACCACCCCGTTGCATTAAAACTATTAAGAAGCCTTGAGTTCCCACTTGCAGCGCCTAGTGCAAATCCTTTCGGGTATATCAGCCCGACCCAGTCGTTCCATGTTCAGGCTCAACTGGGCGAGAAAATAGATTATATACTTGAAGGCGGAGCTTGTGCGGTTGGAATAGAGTCGACAATCGTAGGGTTTGAGAAAGATCAACCTGTAATTTATCGATTGGGAGGCATATCAGTGGAAGAAATTGAGCGGGTTATAGGCAAAGTAAAAATAAATGCCCACTCCAGCGGTGACCCCGTTAGTCCAGGTATGTTGAAGAGCCACTATGCCCCATTTACAAGAGTAGAAATTGGAAATATTGAAGCGCTCCAGGCGAATAATATGGATCAAAAATATGGTATTTTAGCTTTCTCAAAAAAGTATCTTGACGATGATTCCGAAAACCAATACATCCTATCTCCCGATGGCGATTTGAATGAAGCTGCTACAAGGCTTTTTTCGGGCCTCAGGCATTTGGATGCGCTTGATCTGGATATTATTTTAACGGAATATGTTCCCGATGAAGGATTGGGAAGAGGAATTAATGACAGGCTTAGGAGGGCTTCAATAAAATAAAACGTAGTATATTTATATTGTAACACTCAAACCATAGTAATGCTCATGAAAACGTTAGATGACATTAATTTTGCAGGCAAACGCGCATTGATCAGAGTGGATTTTAACGTTCCGCTCAATGCCAATTTTGAAATTACAGACGATACACGTCTGAAAGCAGCGCTACCAACGATTCAGAAAATCTTAAAAGACGGAGGCTCAGTTGTGCTGATGTCGCACCTTGGCAGACCAAAAGAGGGTCCGGAAGAGAAGTTTTCTTTGAAACACGTAATTCCATACCTCAATGAAAAGTTAGGTGTAGATGTACAGTTTGCAAATGACTGTATTGGTGATGATGCAGCAAAAAAATCCTCGGAATTGCAGCCCGGTCAGGTGTTATTGCTTGAAAACCTCCGCTTTTACAAAGAAGAAACCAAAGGTGATGAAGAGTTCGCCAGGAAACTTTCTGTTCACGGGGATATTTGGGTGAACGATGCATTCGGAACTGCTCACCGCGCCCATGCTTCTACAGCTATTGTTGGCAAATTTATCGATGATAAAGTGGCGGGCTACGTAATGAAGGCTGAATTGGAAAATGCGGATAAGGTTTTGAAAAGCGTTGATAAACCCTTTACCGCCATTATGGGTGGCGCTAAAGTTTCCGATAAGATCCTCATTATTGAAAGGTTACTCGACAGGGTGGATAATCTGTTGATCGGCGGGGGAATGGCCTATACTTTCTTTAAAGCACAGGGAGGAAAAATCGGTTCTTCACTGGTAGAAGAAGACAAGCTCGATTTGGCGAAAGAATTGATAGAAAAAGCAAAAAGCAAAGGAGTGAACCTCATGTTGCCGGTGGATTCAGTGGCGGCAGATAAATTTGATAATGACGCCAATACTGAAGTAGTGAACAGCAATGAGATCAAAGAGGGTTACATGGGCCTCGACATAGGGCCTAAAGCTATCGAAGAATACGGTAAAGTAATTGAAGGATCTAAAAAAGTACTTTGGAATGGTCCTGCGGGTGTTTTTGAAATGTCAAACTTTGCCAATGGTACAATTGCAATTGCCAAAGCGGTGGTAGCGGCAACAGAAAAAGGAGCATTCTCTTTAATAGGAGGGGGAGACTCGGCAGCAGCCGTCAATACGCTCGGATTTGGAGATAAAGTTTCTTATGTATCTACCGGAGGTGGGGCGCTACTGGAATATATGGAAGGCAAGACACTTCCAGGTGTTGCCGCATTGGAAGAATGATTACAAATTAAACGTGATATAATAGCCGGTCTGGACTACTGACCGGCTTTTTTTTCGGCTTCAGGGGGGATTACAAAATTTGAACCTTCTTGAATTATCGATGCTTCGTCAATCAGTCTTCTGATCATTTCCATCGTTTTTTTCTGATAAGGCCGGGGAAACAATCGCACAGCTTCTTCAATGTTGAAAGGAGTGTTCCCAAAATTTAATTCAAGCTTTTCCAGCACTTCTTTTCTGCTCAGTTCGGGCGCTTCTTTTTTGCGTTCTATACAATTGTCACATATTTCACAATCTTCAAGAACAGATTCATTGAAGTAATCTGCAATTATGCGCTGCCTGCATTTATTTGTCTCGGATATATAGTCAAGCGCAGCATTAAGTTTGTCCTCCTGCAATTTTTTCCTTTGTTTCAGACGATCGTAATTCAGTGGCAATTTTTTGCTATCGAAACGAGGGGTAAGGAAGGTGATCTGTGGTTTATTGGAGCTTTTTTCATAAAAGATTACCTGTTCGTCATGTAAAAAACCCAGATTTTGGATCACCTGATAGGTTGTGGAATTAAGGTTTCTGGCAAGCCGGCTTTCTGAAACCGGCATAAAATGAGTGAATGCCTCACCCCCCAGGGCCCTCAAAATGGTTTTAATAAAGGTATCCTGTTTTTCATGGGTGATTTGATATTCATAAAGCGCCTCTCCTGATAACCTGAACAAAACACGTGATGGTCGGAAAAAGCCATCGCTCATATCTATTAGCCCTTCCTCCTGCAATTTTTTAATTGCATAAAAAACTTCCGAAGCGTGCATTTCATAAGTTTCACTGAAATGACTGATGTCAAAGTCATAGCTTTCCATTTGGCTACTGCCTACAGCTATTTTATAATAATTGGCAAGGGCCTGGTATACCTTTTTTATAAAATCAAAACCAGGATGACTGCGCTGTAGCTGGGCGAACATGTCAGCTTTGTCTTTTTTATGAAAGAGAACTACAGCAAAAGCCTTTTTCATGTCTCTGCCTGCCCTACCTGCCTCCTGATAGTAAGATTCTAAATTCGAGGGCATATGGTAGTGTATTACAAGTCGAACGTCTGGTTTGTCTATGCCCATTCCAAAAGCATTGGTCGCTACCATTACGCGGGTTTTATTTTTTAACCAATCATTTTGCCTATCGGTACGCGCATCCGGGCTCAATCCTGCATGGTAAAAATCTGAGGTGATTCCATGGGCACATAGAAGTCGGTTAACCTCCTGGGTTTCTTTGCGTGTGCCTGTATAAATAATGGCTGAACCTGGTATTTTATGAAGTATTTCCAGAATTTTTGCTGACTTATCTTCTACGGTGCGGACCGAAAATGAGAGGTTGCCCCTGGAAAAATCGGATGTGAATACACGCCCTTCTGTAAATGACAGTTTGTCCTGGATATCTTGTTTAACAATAGAAGTGGCAGTGGCTGTTAGCGCTATGATTGTAGCGCGCGGTATGCTATTTCTGAAGTCGGAAATTTGAAGATAAGGGGGCCTGAAATCGTAACCCCATTGAGAGATGCAATGCGCCTCGTCGACAGCTATCCATTGTATGTCCATGTATTGAGATCGCTCAATGAATATGTCTGTCAAAAGCCTTTCGGGTGATACAAACAGGAACTTGGCATCTCCATAGATGCAGTTATCAAGTGTGATATCAATTTCCTTTTTTGACATTCCACTGTAAATTGCATATGATTTTATGCCTTTTTTTAGCAAGCCATCCACCTGGTCCTTCATAAGGGCAATTAACGGACTGATCACCAGGCATAATCCATCATGGCACATGGCGGGTACTTGGTAACACAGGCTTTTCCCACCACCTGTTGGCATGATAGCCAAAGTATCGTGCCCGTGCAGCACGGAGTAAATAACTTCTTCCTGAAGTGGCCTGAAGTCATCGTAACCCCAGTATTTTTGCAATATTTCCAGTGGTTTATTCAATCGCGGTAATAATATTTCCGGTGCAAATAATGTTATTTATCAATTTAGTGTGAAAATTCAAAAATTCTTTTGTGCAGTCATATTTTTGGTAAATATTTTGTCTCGATTCTTAAATTAATAATCATTAGTTTAATAATGATTCCAACTTTTAGGCACAAAAACGTTAAAATGTGTTAAAATTTATATTTTTGCGTGTTATGACAAGGTTTCTTTTGGTTCTTCTAATACTTTTTACTTTCACTACAGCGTTCACACAGGATATTACGGTCAGGGGTGTGATTGTAGATGCAGAAACCGGTGACCCTGTGCCTTTTGCCCATATTGGCGTTTGTGGCAAAGCATTGGGAACCGTAGCCAATGAAAATGGTGTTTATCGTCTCACCGTTCCCGGTTACGCACTGCAGGATACGCTTTGCGCCAGCGCCATTGGGTATACCAAATATAAAAAGGCCATTAAGGACGTGGCAGGGGAAAAGCTGGACATACATCTGGAGCCTGAAACAAGCGTGCTGGATGAGGTACTGATCAAAGATGCCAAGGTGACGGCAAGAAGGGTGATCAGAAAGGCGGTAAATAAAATAAGAAAAAACTATCCCAGAAATCCTTTTCAGCTAAAGGGTTATTATCGCGATTACTTAAAGAACGGGCCTGATTATATAAGCTTCCTGGAAGCCGCAGTTGTAATTGAAGACCCCGGTTTTGACAAAGATGACGACAAAAGTGTCATTGGCATTAACCAGATGCGGTACAGCGATAACTATGTCAAATATTTCAAAGAATATGTTCGGGAGTTTGATAAAGACACTACCAAAATTTTGATCCATGGTATATCACCTGTATTCAGGGGTAATGAACTATCAAATATGCGATTTCATAACCCCATCAGAAATTATATGGAGTCAGTACCTTTCATCGGTGATTTCATAACATTTTATGAAAAGAACTATGATTTCACCATTGCCTACTATACCTATGTCGATGGTGAAGAAGTATATGTTATTGATATCAAACCCCGTGCAGAATACCGGTTTCATCATGTAAAAGTAGAGGGAAAGCTCTTCATAAGGGTTAAAGATTATGCCATCCTGAAATTTAATTATGCCTATTTCGTTACTAAACGGCTCGATACCAGGAAATGGTATGAACTGAACCTTGAGTACAAGTCTTTTGAAGGCACAATGTATTTAAAATACATTTCCTATATGAATTACTACAAAATATTCACTTTGGGCGAAATTGTGGATATGTTCCAATACCGTGAGTTTTTTGTAAATGATATTGAAACCGGTGATCTGGAGCCAATACCACAGGAAAGTAGAATCAACCCTATTAAACCCCTTTATGTACAAGAGGCGCCCAATGACCCTGATTTTTGGCGCTCCTATAACCGCACAATGCTGGAGCAACCGTTAAAAGAATAACAAAAACATGATTTTAGTCTTTGTTCCGAAAATTCTGGCAATCAGTGTTTTAACTTGTCGAAAGTATTGTTGAATTTTGCGTTTCAATAAATCGGGCTGAAAACCACTACTTTTGTCTTTAATTATGGGGAATATAAAGTAAGTTATGTAATTTCGGCTGGATGATTAAGTAGAACCGATTTTGTGTAGAGCATGAGAATAATTATTGCCGGCGCAGGTGAGGTGGGATTTCACCTTGCCAAATTGCTAGCATTCGAACGGCAGGATATTGTGATAATTGATATGGACCAGGAAAGGCTCAACTATGTGGCTAACCATCTTGATATATCTATTGTCAAGGGAAATTCTACGTCATTTAAGGTGCTGGATGATTCGGGAGTGGCCAAATCTGATTTGCTGATAGCGGTTACTTCATCAGAAGAGGCGAATATTGCCACATGTGTGATAGCCAAAAACCTGGGGGCCAAAAAAACCATTGCCAGAATAGATAACCTCGAATTTCTTCTGGATAAAGAACGTTTTGACCTGCAAACCATCGGTATTGATGAGCTGATATCGCCCGAATCACTTGCTGCACGTGAGATCAAAAGGCTGCTTAAAGAAGCCGCGCTTACCGATACTTTCGATTTCGATAATGGGCAGTTGTCATTAATCGGTATCAATATTGATAAAAATGGCTTTCTGAATAACAAAACACTTCGTGAAACCAACTATCTCAATCCGGATCAGAATTTTATCACGGTTGCCATACTCCGCAATAACCAAACGATCATACCTCATGGCGACACTAAATTCATGGCCAATGACCACGCCTATTTCATAGCGGAGCCCGATGGCGTTCGAAAGGTGATGGAGCTTTCAAATCGCGAAAAGGTATTGTTTAAAAACATTATGATTGTTGGGGGCTCCAAAGTCGGATATCATACAGCCCGGCGACTGCAAAATAAATACCGGATCAAATTGATCGACGATAGCAAATTCAGGTGCTTCGAATTGGCCGATATGCTGGAAGATGTTTTAGTGATAAATGGAGAAGTATCTGATGTTGATCTGTTAAAAGAGGAAGGTATAGAAGAGATGGATGCCTTCATCGCGGTGACAAACAATTCGGAAACCAATATCATTTCCTGTCTGGTTGCCAAGCAATTTGGTGTAGCCAAAACCATTGCCCTCGTCGAGAATAACGATTACATACATCTTTCACAGAATATTGGTGTGGATACAATGATCAACAAAAAGCTGATCGCAGCCAATTTCATATCGCGGTATATTCGCAAAGGCGATATTGTTTCGATAACTGGAATCCATGGAGTGGATGCCGAGATCATGGAATATGAAGTGAAAGAGAAAGCAAAAATTGTCAATAAAAAAATCAAAGATCTACACTTTCCAAAGTCTGCAATTATCGGTGGTGTGGTCCGTGAGGGCCAGGGATACACCACATTCGGGGATTTTGAAATAAAAACTGACGACCGGGTAGTGATCCTTACCAAACCTGAAGGAATACCTCAAGTGGAAAGTTTCTTTAACTGACATAACTGAACGAGGCTGAGTTCAATGAGATTAAACTTCAAATTAATCGCTTCAATTCTGGGATTATTAGCTGCCTTTAACGGCGGTTTTATGCTCCTGTGCCTACCTTTTTCCCTGTACTTCAAGGACGATACTTTCAATGCCTTGTTGCTTTCTTCTGCCATAAGCCTTGTTGCCGGAGTTACAATATTCTATTTGTACAAGCAACCACGCGAAACCCAATTAAGAAAACGAGAAGGTTACGTAATTGTCACCACCGGTTGGCTAACCATGTCATTGACCGGTACTTTACCTTATATCTTAAGCGGAAGCATACCTTCGTTTACCAATGCTTTTTTTGAAACACTCTCGGGTTACTCAACTACCGGGGCATCTATACTTACCGATATTGAAAGCCTTGACAAAGGGATATTATTGTGGCGCAGCCTAACCCAGTGGATAGGGGGAATGGGTATTATTGTACTTACCGTGGCCATTATTCCAATGTTGGGCATTGGAGGAATGCAGCTTTTTATGGCCGAGGCGCCTGGTATAACGCCCGATAAACTAAAACCCCGTATAGCAGATACGGCCAAAAGACTATGGTTGATATACATTGGCCTGACCGGGCTTGAAGCAGTTTTGCTGATGTTGGGCGATATGGGTTTTTACGATGCCATTAATCACGCGCTTACCACCATGGCCACAGGTGGCTTTTCTACTAAAAATGCCAGTGTGGCCCATTTTACCAGCCCATACATACACTATGTCATTATCATCTTTATGTTCCTGGCAGGCACCAACTTTACATTAACCTATTTCGGCCTTCACGGGCAATTGAAAAAGGTGTGGGAAAATGAAGAATTCCGGAATTACCTCCTTAATACTCTTGGTTTTTCGCTATTCGTCGGTGTAATTGTTTATTTTGTCGCCGATGAAAGTATGGAGGAATCTTTTCGAAATGCCCTTTTCCAGGTGGTATCGATTATTACTACTACCGGGTATGTTACGGCAGATTTTACTTCCTGGACGCCCTTCGTGCTTGTCATCTTTTTTATGCTGATGTTCGTTGGCGGATCGGCCGGATCAACAGCCGGAGGAGTGAAGGTGGTGCGCCATATCGTTTTACTCAAAAACAGCCTTTTGGAATTACGCCGTCAGATGCACCCTCACGCGGTAATACCTGTAAGGTTGAATAATAAGGCAATAGATAAAGACATCACTTCAAATGTATTGGCATTTTTGATCATTTACTTTATGGTGTTTTCTAC
The DNA here is from genome assembly GCA_003500135.1 of Cytophagales bacterium. Classification (GTDB taxonomy): domain Bacteria; phylum Bacteroidota; class Bacteroidia; order Cytophagales; family Cyclobacteriaceae; genus UBA10427. The sequence goes on from DNTA01000266.1 coordinate 8,475, forward strand.
GGGGTCCATCATTGTGGCAGCATTTGACATCGATTTTCTGACTTCGATAGGTGCAGTGGCCACTTGTCTTGGAAATATCGGCCCTGGAATAGGTTCGGTGGGGCCGGTTGATAACTTCGCGCATTTACCCGCAGGAAGTAAATGGTTCCTCACTTTTTTGATGTTACTCGGGCGACTGGAGCTTTTTACAGTTTTGATCCTTTTCACACCAAGTTTTTGGAGGCAGAATTAATCGGTTTTACCTCACTTTTTTCTATGATTCTGTCATGATTTTAATTTGAGAAGGGTTAAATTTAGGCATAAACTAATGTGACCTATTAATACAATCCATTATGCAGATCAAAAAATCCGCTATCCGCAATGGCCTTCTTTTTACAGCGGGCTTCGTGGCAGTAATAGCCGCAATTTTCTTTCTTAGAAAATCTGATTATAAGGTTCAGGCCGTAGCCTCAGGACCGGATGAATTATACGAAGCCTATGTGTCGAGCTATACGGCTGGTATCATTTCAAAAAAGAGTAATATTCTGGTCAGGTTGGTCGAAAATGTGTACCAGGAAGGTAAATACGACGAACCTATTGACCAGTCGCTCTTTTCCTTTGAACCTTCGGTAAAAGGCGAGGCCTACTGGCTGGATGAAGGAACGGTAGAATTCCGTCCGGAAAATCCACTGGAGTCCGGTAAACAATATTCGGTTAAGTTTAAGCTTGGCAAACTGGTCCACACACCCGATGACTTGAAAGAGTTTGACTTTTCGTTCCGGACCATACGACAAAATTTTGAGGTTCAGCTCGAAGGGCTTAAAGTGTATGAACAAAAAGACCTGAAACGACAAAAATTAATTGGCCGACTGGTTACGGCCGATATTGCTGACAGCGACCAGGTAGAGAAAATGCTTGGCGCCGAGCAGGATGGAAAAGCTTTGGAAATTAATTGGAGTCACGAGATAGCAGCTAACATGCATGAATTTATAGTTCAAGAGGTAATGAGAGGTGAAAAAGAAGGAGAGGTTCTGCTCAATGTAGACGGAGCGCCTATTGAGGTCGATGAAGATCAGGGTATAGAAGTACCGGTTCCGGCCCTGGGCGATTTCAAAGTCATGGAAACCAAGGTGGTACAAAGCCCTCAGCAATATGTCTTGCTCATTTTTTCTGATCCCTTGCTCAAAAACCAGGACTTTGAAGGTCTGGTCCAAATTGAAGGCGCTTCAAATCTGAGATTTTCGGTTGATGAAAATGAATTAAAAGTATATCCCTACTCTCGGATGAGTGGCAGGAAAGCCATTAATATCAGGCGGGGAATCAAAAACCTGCTGGGGTATGAGCTCAAAGAAGGAGATGAAATCACCGCTACTTTTGAACAGGTAAAACCCTCCGTCCGCATGGTAGGAAATGGGGTGATCTTGCCTTCCACCGATGGAATGGTAATGCCTTTTGAAGCGGTAAGCTTACGTGCGGTAGATGTTAGAGTAGTAAGGGTTTTTCAAAGCAACATCCTCCAGTTTTTCCAGCGAAATACCTACAATGGCTCTAATGAACTAAAAAGAGTTGGGAAAATTGTAGCCAATAAGACCGTTCGTCTGGATGCCGGAGGCCTGACAGACCTGGGCAAATGGAACCGCTTCCACCTGGATCTTTCCGACCTGATCAGTCTTGAACCCGGTGCGATATACCAGGTGGAGATCGGCTATCGAAAAAAATACTCGGTATATTATTGTGATGGTGAGATCGACAACCAGCCGATAGACCCCAATCAGGGCTTTCCTGAGGTTGACTGGAGCGGGCCGGATCGCGATTATAGCTATTGGGATAACTATTATGACAATGGTGATTATAACTGGCGAGACCGGGATAATCCGTGCACATCTTCCTATTATCGGCTTGATCGCGCAGTGTCGCGCAATATTCTCGCTTCTGACATTGGCCTGATCGCGAAAATGGGAAGTGATAACAACCTGTTGATATCAGTCACAGATTTAATAGCTGCTGAACCTAAATCAGGCGTACGACTGGAAGTTTACGATTACCAGCAGCAGCTTTTGGGCAAATCGCAGTCAGGTTCCGATGGTACAAGCGCCATTAAGCTGCCTTCTAAGCCGTTTATGCTAGTGGCCTATTTCAATGAACAACGGGGCTATCTGAGACTCGACGACGGCATGTCACTTTCACTGAGTAATTTCAACGTGTCGGGCACCAAAGTAAAAGAAGGGGTAAAGGGGTTTATTTACGGTGAGCGCGGGGTATGGCGACCGGGCGACGCGATCCACCTCTGTTTTATTCTTGAAGATAAGCAGGACCGGCTACCCAAAGATCATCCCGTTATCTTTGAATTTTATGATCCGAGAGGTCAGTTGGTGGAGAAAAAAGTGAAAACCGAATCGGTCAATGGCATTTACAATTTCACTACGGCCACGGATCCTGAAGCGGCCACAGGGAACTGGCATGTCAAGGTAGCTGTGGGAAGCGCTGAATTCAACAAACAGGTCAAAATAGAAACGGTTAAACCCAACCGGCTAAAAATAAATTTGGATTTTGGGGTAGGGCGCTTTACCTGGCAGGAACGAACAGCCAGCGCTGACCTCAATGTGAAATGGTTGCACGGCGCTCCGGCGAAAAATCTTGAAGCCCGGTTTAATGTAACGCTGGTTCCGGTACCGGCTACGTTTGAAGACTTTCCGAACCATACCTTTACTGACGAATCCAAACAATACGATACGGAAACCCTGGAAGTATTTGATGGTATACTCGATGCCACAGGTCACGCCAATGTATCGGTAAAGCTCGATCCCGATGGTGACCCGCCGGGCGCTCTTATGGCCAGTTTTGAAGGAAAAGTGTTTGAAGAAAGCGGCAATTTCAGTATTGACCGGTTTAACATTCCGTTTTATCCATACCGCAATTATGTGGGAATTCAACTTCCTAAAGGTGATCATCGTGGTATGTTGCTCACCGATACCACCCATACCATCCGAATTGCCTCGGTAGACGGTATGGGCAACCCGGTATCTATCGACCGTATGTCAGTGGAAATTTATAAGCTAGACTGGAAGTGGTGGTGGGACCAATCCAGCAATACGGTTTCAAGCTATCTGGGCCGCCGGTACCGCGATCCGGTATTTACCTCTTATGCTTCCACATCCAATGGTCAGGGAACGGCCACTTTCCGGATCAATTACCCGAAATGGGGCAGATATTATGTGAAAGTATGCGACGATGCCGGGGGCCATTGTGCGGGAAAAGTAGTCTATATAGATTGGCCGGGCTGGGCAGGTCGCGGCAAAAGGGAATTTCCGGGTGGCGCCAATATGTTATCATTTAACACCAATAAGGAAACCTATGGCATAGGCGAAAAAGTACGCGTCACCTTGCCGGGAGCGAAAAATGGAAAAGCGTTCGTAACCGTAGAAAACGGGTCCAAAGTGCTGCAATCGATTTGGGTGGATACGGAAGAGGGCGAATCCTCCTTCACCTTTGAAACCACTCCTGAAATGACCCCAAATGCATATGTAAGCATTATGCTTTTGCAGCCACATTCACAAACCGCTAACGACTTACCGATCCGACTGTATGGCGTGGTCAACATCAATGTAGAAGACAAGGAAAATCATTTGTATCCCGAAATAGCCATGCCTGATGCCATAGAGCCCGGGCAGGATTTTACCGTGGAAGTTTCGGAAAGAAATGGAAAACCAATGGCCTATACCATTGCCATTGTGGACGAAGGCTTGCTCGACCTCACTCGATACAAAACGCCTGACCCCTATGAAACTTTTTATGCCCGGGAGGCGCTGGGAGTAAAAACCTGGGATCTTTTTGATGATGTGATTGGCGCTTACGGAGGAAAACTGGAGCGACTGCTGGCCATCGGAGGAGGTATGGATGAAGCCAACGCACGCAAGTCAAAAGCCAATCGTTTTAAACCGGTAGTATTGTTTAAAGGGCCTTTCTATCTCGGAAAAAACGACGAGGAAAAACACACCTTTACCATGCCTCAATACATTGGTTCCGTTCGCACCATGGTCGTTGCAGCGGATAATGGAAAATATGGGTTTGCTGATCAGGCAACTCCGGTGAAACAGGACCTGATGGTTCTGGGTACCTTGCCAAGGGTTTTGGGACCCGATGAAAAAGTACAATTGCCGGTTACTGTTTTTGCCATGAAATCACAATTAGGCCAGGTAAAAGTAACGGTAAAGTCCAATGATCTTCTAATGGCAGGCGGGGCAGCGACTCAAACCCTGAATTTTACTGAAGAGGGTGAGAAAATGGCCATGTTCGATTTTACAGTAGCGCCAAAAACCGGTATTGCCAGGGTAGAAATTGAAGCGAGTTCGGGAAGTAAAAAGGCAGTCCATAACATTGAGCTCGATGTACGTAATCTGAATCCGCCAATGACAAATGTGTTTGAGGCGGTCATTGAGCCGGGTCAACAACACAAGTTCGACTTCAGCGCTGTCGGTATGGCGGGAACGAATACTGCCGCTCTTGAGGTGAGCGCTATTCCACCCATCAATTTACAACAAAGGCTGGGCTATTTGATCAGGTATCCGCATGGTTGTATTGAACAAACCATTTCCAGCGTATTTCCACAGCTTTACCTGCCCGATCTGGCAGACCTGAAGCCGGCACAAAAACAACGACTGGAAGAAAATGTGAAAAAAGGGATTGAAAGGCTTAAATCCTTTCAGCTCAATAGCGGTGGTTTTGCGTATTGGCCGGGTAATTTGGAGCACAGCGAATGGGGCTCGAGCTATGCGGCCCACTTCCTGATAGAAGCCAGAAACAAGGGATATGCCGTACCGGGAGGTATGTTACGAAAGTGGGAGCGCTTTCAAAAAGGACTTGCCAACGAATGGACGCAAAACAATCAACGTTACTACAATCGTGATTTGCAACAGGCGTATCGACTGTACACCCTGGCGCTCAACAACAGTCCGGCCAAAGGGGCGATGAACCGAATGCGGGAGCTGCCGGAATTATCCACCCAGGCGCATTGGGTACTGGCATCAGCATATGCCAAAGCAGGAATGCCTGAAGCAGCCAGTGCGCTGATAAACGGGCAAACTACTGACATCAAAGAATATCGCCAGCTATCTTATACCTATGGTTCCACCATTCGCGATAAATCCTTGATCGTAGAAACCCTGTTGTTGCTCAATAAGCGTACAGAAGCATTTGAATTGGTGAGGGCCATTTCAGAAAGGTTGTCGGATCATAATCGCTGGATGAGCACACAAACCACTGCCTTTGCACTACGCGCCGTTAGTCAGTACGCCATTGGTGACGCGAAAAACCGCGATATAGACGTTGATTATGTGATAAATGGCGCTTCCGACAATATTGAAACCGGATATAGCACGGCTTTACAGGATATAGAAATTAAAAGTTCGAGAAGTAACACAGCCACTGTCACAAATAATGGCGAGACACTGGTTTATGCCCGCATAACGAATACGGGCGTACCTCTTCGCGGAGAGGAAACAGCCGCTGAAAATAATTTGCGACTGAATGTGCGATACACTGACCTGAAAGGGAATACCATCGATCCGGCTGTATTGGATCAGGGCGCCGATTTTATTGCTGAAGTGGAAGTGTACAACCCCGGAATACGTGGCGAACTAAAAGAACTGGCGCTGACGCAGATTTTCCCGTCGGGTTGGGAGATCCACAATGAGCGCCTGACGGATAGCCCTCAAACTTTCCAGCAATCGGCAGCAGACTATCGCGATATACGCGACGACCGCGTAATGACCTATTTTAACTTAGGGACTACCAGGAAGAAAATTTTCCGGGTGCAGCTAAATGCATCTTACGCGGGAACATTTTATCTGCCTGCCGTGCTTTGTGAAGCGATGTACGATAATACCATCAATGCACGGGCGCCCGGCAAGGAGGTACAGGTCAATAAGATCATTAGTCAATAGGAAATAAAAAATCTCCGGAGCAACCCAATGATGTTCCGGAGATTTTCAAATGGGTAAGGGTGTGAAGTTGATACAAAAACTCAAAAACATTTTATTTCAAATGCCACGGCGCTACAGGTTCATCATTGGGCTGATCATGCTGATGGTACTTGCCTTTTACTTTTCTTTGCCCCAGCCTTTGTTCGAGGTTTCCTATAGCGCCATCATTTATGACAGAAACAATAATTTACTCGGGGCTTCCATAGCTCGCGATGGTCAGTGGCGCTTTCCGTTAGGAGACTCCATTCCTGAAAAGTTCGAACATTCCATCATGCAATTTGAAGATGCCTGGTTTTATCAACATCCGGGTGTCAATCCGGTATCGATGGCGCGTGCGGCTTACCAAAACATTGAGGCAGGCAAAATTGTAAGTGGCGGAAGCACCTTAACCATGCAGGTCATCCGTTTGTCACGCCGTGAACCGCGCACGGTTTGGGAAAAACTGGTGGAAATGTGGCTGGCCCTGCGCCTGGAATTTCGGTATTCAAAAAGTGAAATTTTACAGCTATATGCGGCACATGCCCCCTTTGGAGGTAATGTGGTGGGCCTTGATGCTGCCGCCTGGAGATATTACGGCCGCTCGCCACACCAACTGTCCTGGGCTGAGTCAGCAACATTAGCCGTCCTGCCCAACAGTCCTTCCTTAATTTTTCCCGGAAAAAACCAGGAAAAGCTGCTCAAAAAGCGAAACAGGTTATTAAAAAAGCTGTACCACGAAGAGGTGATTGACAGCCTGACCTTTGCCCTGGCGCTGGAAGAACCACTGCCGGGCCCACCGAAGGCTTTGCCCAATGAAGCTTTCCATGTATTGCAGAGGGCGCAAAAAACCGGATATTCCGGACAAATAGTGCATACGACCATAGATCCGGTCATACAGGAGCAGGCAAAAACAGCGCTTGGGCACTACCGGTCGATCTTGAAAAGTAATGAGGTGCATAATGCTGCCCTGGTCGTAGTGGAGGTTGAGAGCGGGGAAGCGCTGGCCTATCACGGCAACCTGCCGGAAACGGGTTTGGAACACAGCGAAATGGTGGACATTATTCATCGACCGAGAAGTACAGGCAGTATATTGAAACCCTTTCTGTATGCGGCTATGCTGGATGAGGGCTTGCTCATGCCTGAGGAGCTGATCGCTGATGTGCCGATCCTGATCAACGGCTTTGCACCAAAAAACTTCAGCCAGAAATACGAAGGCGCTGTGCCGGCCAATGCTGCCCTGGCACGTTCGCTTAATGTGCCGGCCGTAAAAATGCTCCAGCGCTTTACCTATGAAAAGTTTCACCACCTTACCGGTCAGTTAAAGCTTACAAGTATCGATCAACCGGCTGACCACTACGGCTTGTCAATTGTTTTGGGCGGCGCAGAAGCCAACCTGTGGGAGTTGACGGCAGCATATGCCGGAATGGCCCGCACCTTAAAACACTTTGATGAATGGAAAGGGGATTATCGCTATAGCAAGGCGGATTATCACGAAAACACGTTTGTGTCCGGTCGCAATAAGGTTTCGCGTACCGAAGACAAACAAAGTTATCTGTCCGCTTCAGCGATATGGGGCACCTTTGAGGCCATGCTGGACGTCAGCCGGCCGGAATCGGAATCGTCCTGGGAGTTGTTTAGCAGTGCCCGTAAAGTGGCCTGGAAAACCGGTACGAGCTATGGTTTCCGCGATGCCTGGGCCATCGGGGTGACACCTGAGTTTGTGGTAGGTGTCTGGGTGGGCAATGCCGATGGTGAAGGCCGCCCGGGATTGACAGGCCTGCAAGCCGCAGCACCCATTCTATTTGACGTATTCGAACGGCTGCCGGCAACAAAATGGTTTGTGGCGCCCATAGCTGAAATGAATGAAATCACCATATGCAGCCAAAGCGGTTTGCGCGCGGGGCAATACTGTGCCGAAACAAAGGCGGAGGTATTGCCGCAGAGTTGCCTGAGGGCGGGTATTTGCCGGTACTGTCAAATCGTGCACCTCGATGCCTCGAAAAAATATCGCGTCAACAGCCATTGCTACCCCGTTGCCGATATGGAGTCCGCGTCAATGATGGTACTACCGCCGGTGATGGCCTGGTACTACCGGCAGGCGCACAGTTTTTATAAACCAATGCCGGTTTGGCTGCCGGGATGTGAAAACCTGGATGACATATCGCCGATCGATTTTATATATCCCGCTTCCAACGCTAAAGTATATATTCCAAATGAGTTGGATGGAGAAAAAGGGGAGGTACTTTTTGAAGTGGCCCACCAGAAACCGCGCAGCACATTGTACTGGCACCTGGATGGGCTATACCTGGGCGCCACCGAAAGGTATCATCAAATGCCGGTCCGGTGTGGCGCCGGATGCCATGAAGTGGTGGTGCTCGACCAGGAAGGCCATCAATTGATAAGGTCTTTTGAGGTGATAAATGAGTGATGCGGCCTAATATTGGTAAAGTATTTAAAATTGGATTTTTTATTGAATTAGGCACATAATAAATATTGGGGGTTTGTTGTTTATATCATTGATATGCAGTGTCTTATGTTTGAAGTAACACCTAAAATCATGGAAAAAAGATATGAAAACCTCACACTTTTTGAGTTTCAACAACAATTTCCAGACGATCAAGCCTGTTCCCACCACCTGGCGCTACTTAAATGGCCGCATAGGTTCATCTGTGAAAAGTTGGGCACACCCATTATTGCGAAGGAAAATTGAAACATACCCGGCAATGTACCAGGTGTGGCTATCAAGCGGCCCCAACCAGTGGTACACTCTTTCACCAAGTAAAATTACCGATCCTCAAAGCATTTTACATTGTCTATTTCATTGCAACGAATAAGCAAGGTATTTCTTCCACTGAACTAAGCCGTAAATTAGGGTTGAGGCAGAAGGCCATGAAAGCAATGGCCAGTAGCCTGAAATACCCCATAATGGGTAAGGTGGAAGTGGACGAAACAGTAGTAGGAAAACAGGAAGAGGGGACAAAAGGCCATCAGAATGAGGATAAAAAGCTGGTTGTAGTAGCCATCGAGCGAGAGGGCAAGGGAATTAACCGGATGTATGCCCGGGTCATTGAAGACGGCAGCCATGCGTCGTTAAAGCCCTTCTTTGAAGACCATATTGACCCAGGGGCCAAGGTTTCAACCAATGAGTGGAAAGGCTAGAGGCCATTCAAAGGGGTTTTTCCCCATCTTGAACAGTTGCGTTCTTGTAAAAAAGGCAGGCACTTCCCTGAGATGCACCGGGCGATTATGATGTTCAGGGCTTGGTTGAGGGGTATTCATCATTCGGTAAAGCATCTACAAAGCTACCTGGGTGAATATTGCTACCGCTTCAACCGACATTTAATGAAGGGGGAAATATTTGCTAATCTCATCGGTAGGATGGTAGCGCATAGTCCGGTATATTGCAAAAAACCACAGATGACCTAAGCGCCTATTTCAATAAAACTTTGGCCGGATCTGTTTTTCTAAATCGCTGTATATTAGCTAAAATACCACTTTTTACATACTTATCATAAATATTCCTCCCCAGGTTCATAAAAGGTTGCAATTGAAAAATCACAGCACAACCAATGATAGTCCCTCTTTTTATTGTTTTCTTAGAGACACTAATTAGGGCTTCCTCAGA
>DNTA01000285.1 GCA_003500135.1 Cytophagales bacterium
CAACCTATATCAGTATAATACAAAAATGCATAGAATAATAATTATCATTTCGATTTTAACACTAACCATCAGTTGTAAAAGCAAAGTTGATTGCGGAATTGACCATTTAGTGATTAAGACAAATGATAGTATTATTTCAAAAGTGGAATCTGACTCAAGCGGACAAAAATGGTGGAATAATTATTTGTCTAAAATAAAAGAGCCGAACTTAAAAACGGAACTGAATGAAACTTACCGATTAATGATTTACAATTCAATGTGGGAATCTTCAAAAACTTATCGAATTTATAAAGATTCCGACTCATACAAATTAGTTTTTAAAGAATTTGGAGGCGAACAAATAGAGCGACAAAATAGCACGTTGACTTCAAATACGGTACGTGATTTATCAAAAAAAGAATGGACTGAATTTCAAAACTTGCTACAGAACACTCGTTTTTGGAGTTTACCTGTAACAATTGACCGAAGCGGATTAGATGGAACAACTTGGATACTTGAAGGAAAAAATCCTGATGGAAACGACTGTACTAACAGAGAATATCACGTAGTTGCAAGATGGCAACCTCTTGACACGATGAAAGTAATGGAATTGAATTATAAACTAACTGAACTAAAAGAAAAATAAAAACGTGCTACAACACCGTGTATAGCTCATTGCGGTTGAATCCCTAATCGGAATTCATTGCAATTTGCTGTCTTTCGGTTACGGCGGAAAATCATGGCTGATTTTCCGCAACGAGCCATACACAAAACCGTTGTGCGTAAGTTGAAAAAATGAGTAACTACGAAAGAATAAATAGCGAAAGGAATATATTTCTGACTAAAATATTTGAGCCAGAAGAAAACTCATTGGAATTTGAATTGACAATGGGAATTGTGGGTGAATTAGAAAAAAGCCATAAAATTCTAGGAGTTGATATCGGACCTTCACGACCAGTTTACCACAATGAAAACAGTGAAATATTCAAAATAACATTTGACCGATATATTGCCTACTCAGTAATTAATGAAAGTTACGAAAGTCTTGGTGGAACTGAATACGTTGGAGAAAAAATACGGACTTATAAAAAATCAAATTTTTTGGACTATGTAAAAGCGGACACTTTTGCAACGTCGGACTATCCTGGAGAATTTAAGCATTACGCATTTATATCGCTAAATCACATTGTGAACGTGGTATCAACTGTTGAACCGAAAATTGAAAAAATAAATTGAAAAACCTACGCACAACAATGTATAACCGCAATTACGGCGGATTCGACTACGTCCGAATCCACTCGGAATTGCGAGCGTCAGTGCTAAACCGAAAATTAACGCATATTAACCCGTAACTGACGGTTATACGAGACCGTTGTAGTGCATTTTGACCCGTCCTGAATAAAGGCTACATAATTTTAAACATTATGTACAAAAATGACAAAGTAATTAGACGGTATTCAGAACCTTTTAAACTCAAAATTTTAGACGAACTTACAACCGGTAAACTAAACAAAAGTCAACTCGGTAAAGCTTATGGTATTAACCCTACCACAATCAATGAGTGGATTAGAAAGTACAACCGAAAAGATCTAATGAACACCCGTATTAAAGTGGAAACAAAAGACGAGATTACACGTATCAAAGCACTGCAAAAAGAGATCGAGCAGCTTAAAAAACTACTCTTAAAAAAAGACCTGGATGCTTTGGTATTGGATTCATACTTGGAAGTAGCGGCTGAGGACCTAGGCTATAAGTCTGTCACAGAGCTAAAAAAAAAGCTAAATATAGAGCGCTCTTAAAGGCTAAGATCAAATCTAAAGAATCTGCGTCTTTATCCACTATCACTAAATGTTTTGGCCTTAAACGTGATGCGTATTACAAGTACAAACAAAGAGCTGACAAACGTTTAAAACTCGAACAACAAGTTCTTGAAATAGTGCACAAAAGACGCAGATCTCTTCCCAGAGAAGGCGTGCGTAAACTTCAAAGATCCTTAGATCCTGAGTTTACCAAAGCCAATCTTAAAGTCGGTAGAGACACCTTGTTCAATATCCTTAGAAAACACAACATGCTAACGCTTAGAAAAAAATATAGTTCCAGAACCACTAACTCTCTACATCGGTTTTATAAGTACCACAACATCATTAAAGATCTGCAGGTTACTAAAGCTAACCAGGTTTGGGTCAGTGATATCACTTATATCAGAACTGTCAAAGGCTTTTGTTATCTAGCTCTCATCACAGACATGCACTCCCGTAAGATTCTTGGTTATGACCTTAGTGATAGCCTTGAGCTCTCCGGATGCGTTAGAGCCCTTAATAAAGCCTTATACCAAGCCAAGAACCTTAAGGGGCTCATACACCACTCTGACCGAGGTATACAGTACTGCAGTAATGTATACACGCAAATACTTAAAAGAAACAACATTAGAATCAGTATGACTGAAGAAAACCATTGCTACGAAAATGCAATGGCAGAACGTGTAAACGGTATCTTAAAAGACGAGTTCTATCTCGACCAGACCTTTACCGACGTGGCTCACGCCAAACGTGCTACAAAAAATGCAATTAATCTTTACAATGAAATAAGATTACATTTATCTTTAAACTTTAAAACACCGAATATGGTATATTTAAAAACAGCGTAAAACCAATTTTAACCTGTAGCCATATTTCAGGACAAGACATTTGTGAAAACCCCTGAAATATGATTAGAAACTATCGGAATGAAGAATGGAAAGTCATTGAATTTGACGATGGAATTGCCGAAAATGAACACTTCAAAATCTCAAATTATGGTCGAATTTTAAACTGTAAAGGCGACACCGAATTTGAAGTAAAAAAATCATATATCAACGGATATCAAAATCTTCCGCTAAAACAAAAACGGAACGGAAAATCGACCAGTAGATACGTTCACAAACTTGTCGCTGAACATTTTCTTGAACGGAACGACGGAATTTATGCCATCCACCTCAATTATGACAAAACAGATAATCATGTGGATAACTTAAAATGGGCAACCAAAAGAGAAAAGGAACTTCATCAATTCAACAATCCTAATTGGGAAAAAGTTGTTGAACAAAGAGGCAAAAAAATTGGCAAACTAAACGAGGGAAAAGTCAAAATCATTAAACGTCAATTAAAGAATAAAAGAACGAGAATCAATATGATTGCCAAACGTTTTGGAGTATCAGACACGCAAATCCACAGAATAAAAAAAGGAGAAAACTGGAGCTCAGTAACTGAATATTAATAAAAAACGCACTACAACAATGCCTATAATTCATTGCTTCTCTCCTACTCGGTTGGAGATTATTTCCTACATTTAAACTAAAATAATGGCATGAATGTTACGAGGATGCAGCTAGCTTCGCTACCGGTTTTAAAACCAAAGCACACCGGAGTGGCGCTACGCCACGCTGCCACACGCAACGTAATCATAGCCTAGACCGTTAGCGGCAATGTTCTGAGT